>JANMIX010000631.1:0-1737 GCA_031376015.1 Acidimicrobiia bacterium
TCCGATGCCGGAGGACGCGCCGGTGACGGCGGCGGGCCGGAGGGCCGGATGCTCGCTCATCGAGGCGTCACAGTTGTGCTGTGCCTGTCCAGTGCCACAGTGCTCATCGTCGCATCCCCGGGGGCGGCCGCGGGCCGGCCGCCATCGCCGAGGGTGGATTCAGGTCGCCGGGGTGGCGGGGTGCTCGCCCGTCGCCGGCGCGGTGGCGTGCGGGTGAGCGGGAAGTGTGACCGTGGAGGCCGCCGGATCCGCGGGGTCGAGATCGATCTTCATGCCGTCATCGCGGCCCTTCGCCTCGGCTTCGATGGTCACCTCGGGTTTGGGCTTCTCGCCGTAGATGGCCATGAACAGCCCGTTCATGGCCGCGCCCAGCACCGTGGCCCCCGCCGAGTTCTTCAGGCGGGGGGCGAACTGCCGGCGATCCTGCACCGATCCGTCGACGTCATCGTTGAGATAGGCGAGCCACTGCTCCTCGGTCCAGTCGTCGGGATCCTCGGGGGGTTCGTCCACCTCCCGAAGCGTACGGCCGCGGGGCCCCAATGACCCCGCGGCCGGTGTGCCAAGATCTGACACTTCCGTCACTCGAAGTTCAGGAGCGAACAATGTCGAGCGCGAGCCAGCCGCTGGCCGGCTTCCGGGTGGTCGACCTCACCACCAACATGTCGGGCCCGCTGGCCACCATGGTCCTGGCCGACCAGGGCGCCGAGATCATCAAGGTCGAGCCTCCCACCGGCGACATCATCCGTGGCGTGGGCACCGGCGCCAACGGGATGAGCGCCTACTTCGCCAACGTCAACCGGGCCAAGCGCTCCATCGGCGTCGATCTGGCGCGGCCCGAGGGCCGCGATCTGGTCCTGCGGTTGTGCGAGGGCGCCGACGTGTTCGTGCAGAACTTCCGGCCCGGTGTCATCGAGCGCCTGGGGTTGAGCGCCGAGATCGTCATGGCCCGCAATCCCGAGTTGGTCTACGCCTCCAACAGCGGCTTCGGCACCACCGGACCCCTGGCGAGCGCACCGGCGTACGACCACGTGGTGCAGGCCCTGTCGGGGTTCGCCGCCTTGCAGTCCGAAGGGGTCACCGAGGCGGCCATGGTGCGCCACGGGGTGATCGACAAGGCCACCGCCTACAGCACCGCCCAAGCCATCACCGCCGCTCTACTGGCCCGCACCCGCAACGGCAAGGGCGTGCGCATCGACGTGACGATGCTGGAGGTGGCGCTGGCCTTCCTGTGGCCCGACGGGATGATGAACCACACCGTGGTCGAACCCGAACAACTCCTGCCCCCGGTACACCGCAGCTTCAAGCTCACCCCCACCGCCGATGGCTACGTGGCCCTCGTAACGCTCACCGCCGCCCAGTGGAAGGGTCTCGTCGACGCGCTGGCCGACCCGGCCGACAGTCCCGATCTCTCGGACACCTCGGCCCGCATGGCCGGTGGCGGCGCCATCATGCGCGAGGTGCGGGCCAAGGTCGCCACCATGCCCACCGAGGAGGTCGTGCGCCGCCTGGCGGCGGCCGATGTGCCCTGCGCCCCGGTGCTCGACCTCGACACCCTGTGGGAGTACCCCCAGACCCAGGCCGTGGGCGCCATCCGCGACTTCGAGCACGCGGTCATGGGCCGCATCCGCCAGCCCCGACCGGCCCCGCTCTTCGACGGCGAGGCGCAACCGTGTGCCGACTGGGCGCCGACGTTGGGCCAGCACACCGATCAGGTGCTGGCCGAGGCGGGGTTCTCCG
>JANMIX010000718.1:0-1520 GCA_031376015.1 Acidimicrobiia bacterium
GCTCTTCGTCACCGGCAAGGGTGGGGTCGGCAAGACCACCATCGCCGCCGCTCTGGCGCTGTTGGCCTCCCAGCAGGGCAAACGCACCCTGGTGGGGGAGGTCGACGCCAAGGGGAACCTGGCCGACTTCTACGAGGTCCCTCCCACCGACTTCGCCGCCCGTGAGATCGCCCCTCGCCTGTTCGCCATGTCGATGCACACCGAGGATTCGCTGAAGGAGTATCTGCGCCTTCAGCTCAAGATCCCCGTGCTCGCCCGCATCGGTCCCCTGGCCCGCACGTTCGACTTCATCGCCCAGGCCGCACCAGGGGTCAAGGAAGTCCTGATCATCGGCAAGTTCCTGTGGGAGGTCCGCGAGAACCACTACGACCTGGTCGTAGTGGACGGCGCCGCCACCGGGCATGCGGTTGCCCAACTCGCCGCCCCCCAGGGGATCCGCGAGCTGGTCAAGGTGGGCCTGGTCCGCGATCAGACCGGTTGGATGCTCGACCTCCTCGGCGACCCTGCCGTGACGGGCGCCGTGATCGTGGCCTCACCGGAGGAGATGCCGGTGAACGAGACCATCGAGCTGTCCGAACGGATCACGGCGGAGACCAACGTGTCGCTCGCGTCCGTGGTGGTCAACCGAGTGCTTCCGGAGTTGTTCGGTCGCGCCGAGGAGGAGGTGTTCGAGCGGCTTCGTGAGCCGGCCCGCCTCGGCACGCTCGCCGATGCGGCGGGTGGCCCGGCGGGGCCCGTGCTCGACGGCGCCGAGCTGGCAGTGACGTTGCGACGTACCCGCGCCGGCCATCTGTCCCGGCTCCGTGAGGGCCTCCCCGCGGGCACCAACATGCTGTACGTCCCGGAGCTCTTCACCCGCCATCACGGGGTCAGGGCCACCCAGCTCGTCGCCGATTTCCTGGCTCAGGAGTTGGGCTGACATGGCCCGAGCGAAGCCGCCCGAGCAGACCCTCGAGCAACTGCTGGCGGCCAAGGAGATCGTCATTCACTGCGGCTCAGGCGGGGTGGGCAAGACCACCACTGCGGCGGCCGCCGCCGCCGAAGCAACCGTGCACCTCGGCGGCAAAGTGCTCGTACTCACCGTCGACCCCGCGAAGCGGCTGGCCAACGCGCTCGGGCTAGAGCGCTTCGGCAACGTGGAGACCCAGGTGCCGCCCGAAGCCTTCACTGCGGCGGGGGTCGAGCCGCGGGGCGAGTTGTGGGCTGCCATGTTGGACACCAAGCAGTCCTGGGACGATCTGGTGCGCCGTCACGCCCCCGACCCCGCCACCCGCGACGCCATCCTCAAGAACCCGCTCTACCAGAACCTCATGGGCCGCTTCGTGCAGAGCCACGACTACATCGCCATGGAGCGGCTCTACGACATCCACTCCTCGGGTCGCTACGACCTGATCGTGGTGGACACCCCGCCGACCCGCAACGCCATCGACTTCCTCGAGGCGCCGGCTCGCATGGCGGACTTCTTCTCCAGTCGCTTCCTGCGACTCCTCACCGTCCCCGCCCGCAGCCGGGTGATCAAC
>JANMIX010000778.1:0-3910 GCA_031376015.1 Acidimicrobiia bacterium
CGCACGCCCAGACGAAGATCGCCGGTTACAAGGTGCCCAAGGCACTCCACCTGGTCGACACCATCGTTCGCTCGCCCTCGGGGAAGCCCGACTACCCATGGGCCCAGAAGCTGGTGGCTGAAGCCAACCGCGGCAGCTGAGCTTCCGTCGCCGATTCGCCCGCCCGCGCCGGATTTCCCGGCAAGCCCTCGGTGAGTCAGCGGCCCTTGAACTGGGCGGGCCGCTTCTCCTTGAAGGCGGTGGCGCCTTCTTTGGCGTCCTCGGTGGCGAAGATGGGCCAGCCGAATTCGAGCTCGGCGGCGAGTCCCGCCTCCTCGCTCAGCTCGGCGGTGGCCCGGAACGAAGCGAGCACCGCCTGCACCGACAGCGGTGCGTTGGCGGCGATCTGCTCGGCGATCTCCATGGCCTTGTCGACCGCCTGGCCGTCGGGCACCACGTGGCCGATGAGGCCGATCTCCTTAGCCTCCGCGGCGGGCACCCGGCGGCCGGTGAGCAGTAGCTCAGCCGCCAGTGTGTGAGGGATCTGCCGGCGGAGCCGCACCGTCGAGCCGCCGAGGGGGAATAGGCCGCGGGCCACCTCCGTGATGCCGAACACCGCCGACTCGCCGGCCACACGGATCTCGGTGGCCTGGAGGATCTCGGTGCCGCCCGCCAGCGCGTAGCCCTCCACCGCGGCGATGATCGGCTTGGTGGGCCGGTAGTGACGCAGCAAGGCCTTCCAGTGCAGGTCGCCGTCCTCGTTGATGCGCTTGGACCATTCGGTCTCCTGGAACCCGCCGGCGAAGGCCTTCAGATCCATGCCGGCGCAGAAGGTCCCTCCCGCCCCGGTCAGGATCGCCACCCGGATGTCGGGGTTCTCGCTGATCTCCACCCAGGCGTCGTACATGCGCACAAGCATCTCGGAGGACAACGCATTCTTGGCCTCGGGGCGGTTCATGGTCACCAGGGCCACATGGCCTCGGCGCTCGTAGAGGAGGTGCGGCTGGTCGGTCACGGGCGGCGAGTGTAACGTCGCCACTAGAACGTGTTCTCGTTTCTCCAGGGGGGTTCGTGGATCTCGCCGAAGTGGACCTGACGGATCCAGAGCGGTTTGTCGAGGCTGTGCCGCATGAGATGTTCGAGCTTCTGCGTCGGGAGGCGCCCGTGTACCGGCACCCGTTGCCGGGCGGCGGGCACTACTGGGCGGTGACCTCGCACGCCGATGTGGTGACGGTGAACCGCGACTCGCAGACCTTCTCGTCTTGGGAGGGCACGGCGATCTTCGGTGTGCCGGAAGACAACATCGAGCAGCAGCGGCTGATGATGATCAACATGGATCCGCCCGAGCACACCAAGCTGCGCAAGATCGTCAACAAGGGTTTCACGCCCCGGATGATCCGGGGGCTGATGGACCATCTGGCCGAGGAGGCCCGGGGCATCGTGGCCGCCGCGGTCGAGAAGGGCGAGTGCGATTTCGTCACCGACGTGGCCTGCGAACTACCGCTGATCGCCATTGCCGAGTTCCTGGGGGTACCCGTCGAGGACCGCAAGACCATCTTCGACCTGACCAACCGCATGATCGGAAACAGCGATCCCGAATTCTCCACGAACATGACCGACGCCGGTGAAGCCGCGCTCGAGATGTACGCCTACGCCGAGGCGTTGGCGGCCGAACGCCGTACCAATCCCCAGGACGACATCGTCACCGCGCTGTTGAACGCCGAGGTGGACGGCGAACACCTGAGCGATCTGGAGTTCAACCTCTTCTTCATGTTGCTGGCCGTGGCCGGCAACGAGACCACCCGCAACGCCATCAGCCACGGCGCCCATGCGCTGATGGAGCACCCCGACCAGCTCGCCCTGCTGCGTGCCGACGAGGGCCTGCTCGACGAGGCATTGGAGGAACTGTTGCGGTGGGCGTCGCCGGTGATGAACTTCCAGCGGATGACCACCCGCCCGGTCGAGTTGGGCGGCCAACACATCGACGCCGGGGACATCGTGACCATGTGGCACATCTCCGCCAACCGCGACGAGACGGTGTTCGAGGATCCCTACCGATTCGACATCCGCCGATCCCCCAACCTTCACACCCTGCAGGTGGCCTTCGGCGGCGGCGGCCCGCACTTCTGTCTGGGCGCCAACCTGGCCCGAGCCGAGATGAAAGTGATCTTCTCGGAGCTGTTGCGTCAGACCTCCGACTGGGAGTTGCTCGGCCCTCCGTCCCGGCTGCGTAGCAACTTCATCAACGGCATCAAGCACATGCCCGTGCGGTTCACTCCGGCGGCGTAGCCCGGACCCGATCCACGATGGCCTGCTGCTCGAACACGAAGCGGGCCAGCCAGAACCGCAGGAAGCCGGCCAACGAATACCGCAGGAACAGCGCACCGCCGCTCACCGACAGGGTCACCCCGATGAGGGCCACCACCAGGGCGTCGCGCTGCTGGAGCGGATCGGTCGTGCTGTGCGAGAGCACGTAGGCCCCGATCGCCACACCGATGCCGGCCAGCATGGCCACCACGCCCACCACCGCCCAGCCACGTTCGCGGCCGGGGGCGGGTGTGGAGATCTTGGCCGCGGCGATATCGCGGCGGAATCGTTCGGCGCGCTGGGCGCCCTCGGTGTCGGTCACACGACGTCCTTTCAGTTTCCGAGGTAGGCGGCAGAGAGGCCGTCGACCAGTTCGTGCGGCGGTCCCGCTGCCGCGATTCGTCCGTGGACCATGATGGCGGCGACGTCGGCCACATCCAGCACCGCTCGGGCGAACTGCTCGACGACCAGTACCGAGACCCCGGTCTGCGCCACGGCCGCGACCCGCTCGTACAGGTCCAGCACGATCAGCGGGGCCAGACCCATCGACAGCTCGTCGAGCAGCAGCACCGCAGGGTCGACGGCCAGCCCCCGGGCCAGCGCCAGCATCTGCTGCTCGCCGCCCGACATGGTGCCGGCCACCTGCGAGCGGCGGTCTCCCAGCTTGGGGAACCGTGAGAACGCCACCTCGAGGATGTCCTGCAGGCTGGGGCCGCAATGCGTGGCGACCCGCAGGTTCTCCTCCACGGTGAGGTTCGGGAAGATGCCACGGCCCTCGGGGACGAGGCACACCCCGGCTCGGGCCAGGACGTCGGCGCGGGCACCGTTGACCGGACGGCCCGCCAGGCGGATCTCTCCCCCGGTGGCCGGTAGCAGGCCGGCGATGGCCGACAGCGTGGTGGTCTTCCCCGCGCCGTTGGGGCCGAGCAGGGCCACGACCGATCCGGCGGGGACGCGCAGGTCGATGCCGTGGAGGACCTCGATGCGGCCGTAGCCCGCCCGCAACCCCCGCAGTTCGAGCAGGGGTGCCGGTGCGCTCACGAGGGCACCGCGCCCAGATAGGCATGCTGCACCGACTCGTTGGCGCGCACGACTTCGGGCGTGCCCTCGGCCAGCATCTGGCCGAAGTCGAGCACGTACACCTGCGAGCACACGCTCATCACCAGGTGCACGTCGTGCTCGACGAGCAGCACCGTCAACCCATCGCGGGCGAACTCGGTGAGGAGACGGGCGAATGCCTTCGTCTCCTGGTCGTCCTGGCCCGACGCGGGCTCGTCCAGCAGGAGCACCGACGGCTGCGCGGCCATCGCCCGGGCCAGCTCGACGAGCCGGGCCTGGCCGGTCGGCAACTCGTCGACGCGGTCGTTGCGCCGGCCCATCAGGCCGACCCGGTCGAGCGCAGCGTCGGTCACCCGATCGGGATCGGCACCACCCCGATGGCGGTGGGCGAGGTGGGCGGCCACTCGGACGTTGGCGCGCACCGACAGCAGCGAGAACAGCTCGAGGCGCTGGAAGGTGCGGGCCAGACCCAACCGGGCACGCCGGTGCGGCGGTGAGGCCGTGACATCGACGTCGCCCAGATGCACAGTGCCGTGATCGGGGCGCTGGAGGCCGCTGATGACGT
>JANMIX010000797.1:0-4219 GCA_031376015.1 Acidimicrobiia bacterium
GTCGCGCGCGGCGATTCGCCGCGGAGGGCCGAGAGGTCGAGCGGGCCGGCCCACGGGCACCACCGCCATCGGCTGCAGATCCTCGGGCAACTCGACGATGGCGGAGAGACGACCCGCCACCACGGTCGTGAGGGTCGTGAGCCCGGAGCCGTAGCCCAGCGCGTTGGCTGCCAGCAGCAAGTTCTGCACGCACGTGTAGATCGACGACGCCAGCATGCCGTCACTCGCCTGACCCGTGCGACGGCCGGCCACGACGATCAGCACGGGTGCGCCGCCGAAGCCCCCCGCCTCGACCGCGGCGTCGACCTCGGACAGCAACGCATCACTGAGGTGCGGCGCGGCCCAGGCCCTGGCCCCGCCCGCCCACAGTTCGGCCGCCAGCGCGCCGATGGCGGCGCGGCGCGGTGGATCGCGTACCACCACGAACTCCCACGGCTGCAGGTTCTCGGCGCTCGGCGCATGCGTGGCCGCGGTGAGCATCGCCTCGAGGTCGGCGTCGGGCACGTCGTCGGGGGCGAAGTGCCGGCAGGCCCGCTGGGCCCGCACGATGTCGAAGAAGTCCGGCACCGTCAGCCGACGCGCCGGTAGGTCGACACGTAGTCGATGACCAACTCGGGATGCCAGGCCCAGGCCCGGTAGCCCGCGTCGTCGAGCCGAGCCCGCACCAGCGGGGTCATGGCCGCGAAGGTCGCTTCGGGGTTGGGCCCGTCCAGTTCGTAGAGGTGCAGCCAGCGGGGGCCTTCGCCGGTGTTCCCGTACGGGGTGATCATGGTGTAGCCAGGCACACCGGCGGCCGCGATGTGGCGCAGGTGCACGAAGTCGCCCCAGTCCCGCAATTCCTGGGCGGCCTCCTCGGTGGGATGGGCGGCGCTGATGAGCACCAGCACCAGCCCCGTGGTCGGCCGGCCCGTCAGGCAACCCTGCCCCGGTCGAGGGGTGCGCCGGAACCGCCAACCCGTGCCGGCCGGCGTCGTTGCGAGGGGATCGACAGAGGTCAGACCCAGGCGTGGCATCTCGGGGAGTCGCCGGGGCAGATCCGTGCGGCCGGGTGCACAGTCCTCCCATGTGCTCTCGCCGGTGCCACCGGTGTCCAGCCAGAGATCCCGTTGATCTGACACCAGCGTCACCCTGATGAAGCTAGCCGTCCCGCTCGAGCCCGTGCGCGGTCGGAGCGTGCCACCGCCCAACAAGGCCGTCGTGCTCCGCCGAGGCCGCGGGCCGTCGTGCGCAGCCGAGCAGCCGGCGCCGCTCGGTCAGGTCAGGTAGGGCCGGTGGGGATCACCGATGTAGATGTGGTCGGAGTCCGCGGCCTGGAACTCGAAGGGAGGCGCGCCGGCGGTGACCCCGTCGGGATCGTCCAGCCACACCGGCCGGGTGTAGTTGAGCGTGAACCCGTTGGCCGCCAGGGCCTTGCGCAAGCGGTCCGAGGAGCCGGCGGCGATGAGCTCGCAGGTGCGTGGGTCATCGGCGGCCAGTTCGATGGCCACGGCGTAGGCATCGGCCCAGTCGTCCGGACGATCGGAGGTGATGCGCAGCTCGATGATCCTGGTCTGGCCCCATCGATGACTGAACAAGACGTAGCCCACCTGCTCGCCATCGTGGGACAGGGCGTAGGCAGAGCAGTCCGCCGGGCAACTCAGCAGGTAGTTCAGCGCCGCCGGTGAGCGTGCCGGCCGGGTGACGGTCGGGTCGAGATGCGCGGCCACCGAGCCGAGCGAGTCGAAGCTCGTCACGCGCTCGGCCGACCAGCCGGTGACCTTGCGGCGCGGCCGTGAACGGGCGGCGGCGGAGTTGCGCAGGAGTCTCGGCAGCCGGCTCGGCCGCAGCCGCGGCCGGCTCGTCAGGAACTGTTTCCAGGGGCGCATGATCACCACGGACATGTCGATGCGGCCGACCTCGCGGTAGCCGATCTTGGGCATGGTGGCCCGGGTGGCCTCGTTGCCGCCGATCGACAACCGGAAGCGGTAGAACTCCCCGGCCGCGGCGAACAGCTCGCGCCCGGCCTTGGGGATCGACGAGCCCCAATCGAGCCCGTGGCACGTGGGCACGGCGCCGCCCGGCAGGGCGAGGTGGAAGGGCAGGAGGCCGATGTGGGTCACGATCTCGCCCTCGGCATTGCGAAAGACCCAGCTGCGCGGATCGGTCCAGTCGGCGCGTGGCTGGAAGTACTTCCAGTGCAGCATTGCCGGCTCCATGAACACGCTGTCGGATTCGCCGAAGACCTTCGCGAGGAACGCCCGGAGCTGGCCGGCGTCGGACGCCTCCAGCGGGCAGAGGGTCAAGCCGTCGGGGATCACGTGCCCGCGCCCGTGTGCGGGGGGGTCGTGCCAGTGAGTGTGCTGATGCGCATTCTCGGCTCCGAGTCGTCGTGGGTCCGCGCGCTGTTCTTACCACGCGCCTCGGCCGGTTCTTTCGGGAGCGGCGCACGAGACGGTTCTGAAGCTGCCGGCTCGTCGCCGTCGGTTACGTTGACACCAGCGCTCGGGGGCGGGTGGCGGTTGACGTCGGGAGACGGCGAACAATGACCGAGATGGGAAGTACTGAGACGGCGACGACAGGTGTGCTGCGCGTCGGCGTGGTGATCCACACGCCGGTGCTGGCGCAGTACCAAGCCGAGATTCTCCGCGCCCTTCGGGCCGGGTCCTACGCCGCGGTTGAGGTGGTACTGCGCCGCCCGTCCACCGGCATGCCGCCCCGACCCGGTGTGCTCTTCGAGCTCTACCGGCGCCAGAACGAACGCGGCAACGACCGTCGCCTCGATCCCCTGACCCCCACTGACTGCACCGAGGAACTGGCATCGGTCCCCACCGTCACCGTCGACGAGGGGAGCGAGCACGCGGTGATCGCGGCGCTGGGCGCGCGCCATCTCGATGTGGTGCTGGATTTCCGTTCGCACCCGTCTGCGGAGGGGTTGACCTCGATCGCACGCTATGGCGTCTGGTCGATCGTGCCCGGCGACGCGGCGACCGAGCCGGGCGCGTCGCACTACTTCTGGGAGCTGTGGCGACGGAGCCCCGTGAGCGCGGTGTCGGTGGTGGCGCAGCGCGACGACGGCCGGATCGTCCTGGCACGCGGGTTCTTCCCGACCCAGGCGCGCACGATGGCGGGGAACCGCCGCCAGCCCTTCTGGGGTGCCACCGTCCTGATCGAACAGCGGCTGCGGGCGCTGCACGACCACGGATGGGAGGCCGCCGCCGCCGGCGCGGTGCCGGCCGGAACCGGCCTGGGTGGCGGCGTCTACCCCTCGAACTGGCAAATGGCCCGCTGGCTGGCCCGTCACACCGCGGCCACGCTGCGCAAGCGCTTCGAGAAGCCGGCGGTCACCCACTGGCGGGTGGCGATCCGCGTCGGGTCCCCACTGCGGCTCGCCGGCGACGGGGCCCCCGACCTCGATGGCTTCCGCCTGCACGAGTCGCCGGTGGGGCACTACTACGCCGACCCGTTCCTGTGGGAGCGCGAAGGACGGCACTGGCTGTTCTTCGAGGACTACGAGTACCGCACCCGCCATGGCACGCTGGCCTGCGCCGAGGTGCGCTCCGACGCCACGCTGGGTCCGGTACAGACCGTGCTGGAGCGGCCCTATCACCTCTCCTACCCGTGCCTCTTCGAGGATGGCGGCGAGCTGTACATGGTGCCGGAGACGGCCGACAACGACACCGTGGAGCTGTACCGCTGCGTGGAGTTCCCCGGTCACTGGGAGTTGGAGCGGACCCTGCTCGACGTCGGGGGCCTGGACCCCACCATCATGAAGTCAGGGGATCACTACTGGCTGCTCACCAGCATCCGCGAACCGCGGACCAACGCTCGGCAGTTGCGTCTGTACCTCGCCCCGAGCCTGGACGGCGAATGGTCAGAGCATCCCGCCAATCCGATCTCCACCGACATCCGGACCAATCGCGGTGGCGGAGCCTTCGTGCATGACGGCGAGCGGCTGTTCCGCGTGTCGCAGGACTGCAGTACCGCGTACGGGTACAGCTTCTCGGTGCACGAGATCACCGCCCTCACCCCGCACCGCTACGCGGAGCGGCCCGTGCTCACCGTGGAACCCACCTGGGCACAGGGATTGGTAGGCACGCACACCTACGCTCGTTGCGGCGAGATCGAGGCGATCGACGGCGCCGTCCGCCGGCCACGACAGGGCACCGCCGAGTAACCGGCGGGCTCGGAACGCCGTACCAGGAACCGGCACGCGTCGCGCCCCCCCCCCCCCCACCCCACG
>JANMIX010000819.1:0-3875 GCA_031376015.1 Acidimicrobiia bacterium
GCCGACCGGAAAGGATTCCAACTCGTGACAAAGACCCTGTTCGTGCGATGCGCCTCGGCAACCGTTGCGCTCGTGTCCCTCTACGCCGCCCTCGGCGCCCCGAAGAAGTGGTGACCCCTATGAAACCCAAGTTCCGCCGTACCGCCTCTGTGGCCGGCATCGTCCTCGCCCTCGGCCTCACCGTAGGCGCTCCGACCAAGTGGTGTGCGTCCTCCACGAGTTCTGACACTCAGCCCTCGACTTCCTCGTCGGGTCAGTCCGGCCAGTAGCACGCCGCTCCCCATGTCCGCCGCCCGCTCCCTGCGCTTTCGCCTGTACCTCGTGACGGTGATCGCCGGGGGCGTGGCGGCGATCATGGGCACCCTGGCCCTCAGCGGGCTCGACCTGGTCCCTGCCGGCCACGTCCGTTCATTCTGGATCTGCGTGCTCCTGCTCTTCCTCGGCGAGACCCGGCCGCACGCCTGGTTCCGGCGCGGTGGGGGCGAGATCACCCCCACCTGGACCTTCGCCTTCGCCCTGCTGCTCATCGCACCGCCCGCGGCCGCGTTGCTGGCCGTTCCGGTGGCGTCACTGATGGCCGACCGCCTCGGTGGGAAGGACTTCCAGCGGTACGCCTTCAACGCCGCCCAACTCGCGCTCTCCCTCGGCGCCGGCGCCGTCGTGCTCCACGGGTTCGGCGGACGAGGAGGTCTCGACAATGTCACTGCGCTCGACCTGCGGTGGTTGTTCGCCGCCACGATGGCGGGCGCAACCATGTTCTGCACCAACGCCCTCCTCACCGCCGTGGTCATCTCGCTCCACCAGGGACGACCGGCCATGGCCCTGGTCAGAGACGGCATCACCCACAACCTGACCACCGACGGGATGCTGCTGGCGCTGGCCCCGATCCTGGTGGTGATCGCCGACCAGACGCTGGTGCTGGTGCCGCCCCTGCTCATCACCGCCTACGCGGTGTACCGCGCCGTCGAACTGGCCCTCGCCCACGAGCACGAGGCGACCCACGACCTGCTCACCGGCCTGCCCAACCGACGGCTGTTCTTCGACGATCTCACCTCTGCCATGCAACGGCGCGACCGCGACCTGGCAGTCGCGCTGATCGATCTCGACAACTTCAAGGCTGTCAACGATCGGCTCGGGCACGGCCTCGGCGACCTCGCCCTGATCGAGGCCGGCCGGCGGATCGAAACCTGCCTCGGTCAGCACGACATCGCCGCTCGCCTTGGTGGAGACGAGTTCGCCATCGTGCTCGGTGGTGGCGCAGATCGCGACACCTGCCACCGCCGGATGCTTGCGCTGCTGCGGTCGTTGTGCGAGCCGATGATCCTCGACGGCGTTCCCGTGACGTTGGGTGCCAGCATCGGCGTGGCCATGGGATCCGGCTCCGTGCGCAATGCCAGCGCCCTGCTGCACCGCGCCGATGTGTCGATGTACTCGGTGAAGCAGGCGGGGGGTGGCGTCCGTTGGTATGACCATGGCACCGACCACGCCCGATCCGGGCGGATCGAGTTGTTGGGTGAGTTGCGAGACGCGCTCGATCAACACCACCTGATCCTGCACTACCAGCCCAAGATCGACCTCAACACCAATATGGTCCACGGCGTCGAAGCGCTCGTGCGCTGGCAGCACCACCGGCTGGGCCTCATCCCGCCGGCGGACTTCATCACCATCGCCGAGAACACCGACCTCATCGGCGCCCTCACCGAGTACGTGATGGCCGCCGCCCTCACCCAGTGCGCGGCGTGGCGAGCAGAAGGCCTCGACATTCCGGTGGCGGTCAATGTCTCTGCCGCCAACCTGACGGACCTCACGTTCCCCGAGACCGTGCGCCGTCTGCTCGAGGCATCCGGTCTCGACGCGTCCTGTCTCGAAGTCGAGATCACCGAGAACTCGGTGTTCGGCGACCTCGACCGGTCAACCCAGGTGCTGCGAGCGCTGCGAACGATGGGCGTGCGACTCTCGATCGACGACTTCGGCACCGGCTTCTCGTCGCTGGCGCACCTGCGGGATCTTCCGGTACAAGCGATCAAAGTGGACCGCTCCTTCGTCCGTGACATGCTGACCCAGGCGGGCGACGCCATTATCGTGCGGTCGATCCTTGAGCTGGCCCGCAGCCTCGATCTGGAGACCGTGGCGGAGGGCGTCGAGGATCTCGAGCTGCTCAGCACCTTGCAGCTCCACGGCTGCACCCTGGCCCAGGGCTTCGCCATCGCCCGGCCCGCGCCGGCACAGGAGTTGACGCCCTGGCTACATGCGCAGCGGGCTCGGGAGGCCGTGGCGTGATCCTCCTGGTGGCGCTGATCCTGGTGCTGGTGTCGGTCCCGTTGACCGGTGGGCGTCTCTCCCGGCTAGGGGAGGTGCAGTTCGAACGCACCGGATTGGTTGTGATGGCGGTGGCGGTGCAGCTGGTGCTCGTGTACGTGGTGGCCTCCGCGCTCCCCGACGCGGTGGCCGGCGCGGTGCATCTCGGGTCCTACGCGTTGGCGGGAGCCTTCGTGTGGCACAACCGCCACGTACCGGGGCTGGCGTTGCTGGCCATTGGTGGTGCCGCCAATCTGGCGGCCATCGCCGCCAATGCCGGAGTCATGCCGGCATCACCGAGCGCCTTGCGGTCCGCGGGGCTGGCGATGCACACAAGTGGTTTCCAGAACTCTGCCGCCGTGTCGGGTGCCCGCCTGCAGTTCCTGGGCGATGTGTTCGCCGTGCCTGCTGGCTGGCCGATGGCGAACGTGTTCAGCATCGGCGACGTCCTGTTGGTGGTTGGCACTGCGATGCTCGTGCACCGCGCATGCCGGGCACCACGGCTCACCACCGCCTCCTAATCCACCTCCCGCGGCGTCAGTCGTCGATGCCTTGGAGGATCTGGGCGAGCTGCTCGGGGTACTTGCCCACGAAGTACATGAAGATCGGCTCGATCTCCGACAGCAAATTCATGCCCGGGGCCAGCGAGGACGCGAAACCGTTCAGGTAGAGCAGGTTCTTGAAGAAGAGGATCAGTTCCTTGGGGAGCTGGAAGCCGTTGGTGGCCAGCACTCGGATGATGGCACCCAACAGGGCGGAGAGCATGTCCACGGTGACCGCCGTGGAGCGGTCGAGGAACGCCGGGTCGAGCTGGTTGAGCCGGTCCTCCATCTCCTTCGCCAGCGCGTGGAGGTCGGCCCCGTCGGGGATCGCCCCGAACGCCTGCAGGCCTCGCAGTTGCAGGAGGGTGTCGTTGCGGGCGAAGCCCACCAGGAACCGCACGATGGCAGCGCGTTGGGCGGCATCGAGTCGCCCGGCGATGCCGTAGTCGATCACGGCGAAGTCCCCCTCGGGATCGATCAACACGTTGCCGGCGTGCAGGTCACCGTGGAACACCCCGTAGGCGATGGTGTGCTCCAGCACACCCGTCACGGCGAGGCGCAGCAGTCGCTCACCGTCGACGGCGTCGGGGTAGGTGGCGAGCGCCAGGTTGTAGGGCACCCCCGGCATTCGGGTCATCACCAGGATGTCCTCGGTCACCAGGTGGGGGATCGGCAGCGGCGACTTCAAATAGGCCTGCCCGGCGTCCCCCGCGGCCAGTGCCAGTTCCACCATGTTGGTGGCCTCGAAACGGAAGTCGACCTCCTCGAGCACCAGCTGGGCGAAGAGCTCGACGAACCCACCCAGGTTCGCTACCCGGGCATTCTCCGAGGCCCGCTCGGCCGCCGCCGCCGCCAGCGACATGGCGCGCAGGTCGGACACGAAACGTTCCCGCAGACCCGGCCGGCGGATCTTGACCACCACCTCGGTGCCGTCGGTGAGGGTGGCCGCATGTACCTGCCCGATGGAGGCGGCGCCCATCGGCGTGGGGTCGAAGGAACCCAGCAGTAACTCCACCGGAGCGTCGAAGGTCTCCT
>JANMIX010000012.1:0-13597 GCA_031376015.1 Acidimicrobiia bacterium
CCCGACCGCGTGGCGACACGGCCGGGCCGCGTCGATCAACAACGGCGTGAAACGTTGCACCCACCGCAACAAGGTGACGTGATCGACCTCGACTCCGCGCTCAGCGAGGAGATCCTCGAGATCGCGGTACGACAGCCCGTAACGCAGCTACCAGCGCACCGCCAGCATGATCACCTCCGGCGGAAACCGGAACCCCGCAAACGGCGACAACTCGAATGCGGGCGGTGCAGAACGACGACGGCGGATCACCGCGGCACTCTCCCCGCCGGCCCACCGATCCGTCAACGCAACAGACCCCCTTGGATCAGGCTGCGCTGAGCGAGCTCACCCTGTCGGGTGTGACCTCGATGGCCGGTCCGTTGGCGAGGCTGTCGTTGCCTCCCGGAAGGGAGTAGCGCCAGATCTTGCGCAACGTCGTTCCGATCTGACGACCGAAACCCCCGGTGTTGTACGGCAGGCCGTAGCGCTCGCACACGTTCTGCACCCGTCGGGACACCTCCGGGTACCGGCTGGACGGCATGTCGGGGAACAGGTGGTGTTCGATCTGGTGGCTGAGGTTGCCGCTCATCAGATGGAAGAACGAGCTGCCGGCGATGTTGGCCGATCCGAGCAGCTGGCGGACGTACCAGCCAGGTCGCGTCTCGCCTTCGACGACGTCGTTGGCGAACACGTGCACGCCGTCGGGGAAGTGGCCGCAGAAGATGATCAGATACGACCAGACGTTCCGAATGATGTTGGCGACGAGGTTCGCCGCGATGACCTCGGGCGCGGCCTTGGCGGAGAGCGACGGCCACAGCACGTAGTCCTTGGCCATCTGACGGCTCATCTTCGCCACGAATCCGCGCAGCAGCTCGATCTGCGTTGCCTTCTCCTCGGAGGTGCCGCTCACGATCTTGTCGGGGTCGATCTCGTGGAGTCCCACCCCGAACTCGAACAGCAACATCAACACGGTGTTGTAGACGGGCTGGGCCAGGTAGACGGGATGCCACGGCCGCTCTGACGTCGTCCGCAGGATCTCGTAGCCAATGTCCCGGTCTTTGCCCATGACGTTCGTCCAGGTGTGGTGCACGACATTGTGTCCGTGCTTCCACTGATCCGATGGGCAGACGTTGTCCCACTCCCACGTGGTCGAGGAGATGTCGGGGTCGTTCAGCCAGTCCCACTGGCCGTGCATCACGTTGTGGCCGATCTCCATGTTCTCGAGGATCTTCGCCGACCCGAGAGCCACGGTTCCCAGTCCTACCAACGCGGTGCCGAGGCGACGTTGCTTGGAACGGCGCAACACGGCGCCGACGCCGATCGCGACCCGCGAGCCCAACGCCAAGGCTCGCTGCGTCTTGATGACCCGTCGGATGTAGGCCTCGTCGGGCGCACCCAGACTGGCGATCGTCTCGTCGTAGATCGCATCGAGTTCCCTGCCGATGGCAGCGAGGACGTCAGGATCGAGGTTCAGCGGAAGGGCCGGTTGACCATGCATGCTTGGGTTCTCAATTCGTGGTGCAGAGGTCGATGACGCAGTCGCTCGCGGCAGCCGCAGTGCAGATCTGGACGGAGCTGCCGGCTTCGTCGATCACGGCGCCGGTGCGGAGGTCGCGTACCGACCCAGATACGAGTGGCACGTCACACGTGTGACAGATCCCCATCCGACAACCATGTTCAGGGTTCAGTCCCGCGTCTTCGGCGACTCGCAGCAGTGGCGTGGCCGCGGCCCCGTTCGTGTGGACATCCGGACCGTCGCCCTGGGTCACAAAGGTCACGGCCCCGCCTTCGGCGTCGGGATCGAGTTCGACGAGCGCAGCTCGGAACCGCTCTGAGTGCACCTGGCCGGCCAACCCGGCCGCGTGGTAGTGGGCCTCGACCGCGTCGATCAGATCCTGAGGCCCGCACACCCACACCTCGCGATCGGCCCAGTCGGGACAGAGACCTTCGAGCTGCTCGGCGGAGAAGTGGTTCTCCCCCGGCGGGCCCCCGATCTCCCGTGTCAACACGACCTCCGACCGATAGCGACGCGTCGCTCCGGCGATCTGGCGCATCTCGTTGCCGAAGATCACGTCATAGCTGTGGGGTGCATAGTGCACGTGCTTGACGTCGGGCATGTTGCCGATGATGTTCCATGTCCGCAGCATGCTCATGGCCGGGGTGATCCCCGAGCCTGCCGTGATGAACAGCGGTCGCACAGGGCGAGCCTCAGGGACGACGAAGTCGCCCTGGGGCAGACCGAGCGGGACGTACGAGCCGACGGCGAGCTTGCGCACCAAGTGCCCGGACATCCGACCGCCGTCAAGGATCTTCACCGTGATGGTGATGCACCCGTCTCGGCGCTCCGGCGACGACGAGATCGAGTACGTACGCGTGTACCGCTTGCCGTCAATGGACAACCCGACGCGGACATGCTGTCCGGCGCGGTGACGGCGCCAGTTCCGACCGGGACGAAGCGTGATCGTGCGCGCGTCAGCGGTTTCGTCCCGCACGTCCTCGACCCGGGCCTGGAGCCGATGGGAGGTCCACAGCGGATTGACCAACTCGACGTAGTGCGACACCCGCAGCGGCGTTGCGAAGAGGTTGACGATCTCACGGGCGACAGCCGAGGAGCGGGCGGTCAGGGACACTCGCCGCACCCTACTCAAGCGCGACGAGTTCAGGTCCGGTGAGCAGCAGGGATCTCGGGGATGGCGAGGGGTCGCACGTTCCGTCTCCCCGGTCTGAAGAACTCATCGGGCCCGCTTAACGGCGAGCAGCGATGCCCAGGGTCGAGATCGACATCGACCGCTCATGGCGCGACTCCCTCGCCAGGTCTGTCCATCGAGCTGTCGGGGCGGTCCGTCATGGCCGGCCGAGCGAGAGCGACAGGTCTGTCGCTGTTCATTAGCGAGCTCGTGCCGCCCGCACGGCCCAGAGGTGACTTCTTCGGGTTGGTGTCGAAGTGGTCGATGCCCGATGCCATGACCTACATCGTGCAACGCAAGGACCGCTTCTACGTCGTCGCCTACGACGGCCTCGACCCGCTCACTGGCAAGGAGCGGCGACGGTGGCATCCGATCGGCCATGACCGCAACGAAGCCGAGTCCGTCGCGGCCCGCATCGACCGAGACCGCGCCGGCGCCGCACCGGTACGGGGTGGGCCTGTGCACCTGGGCGAGTTCCTCACCGGGACGTGGCTGCCCATGAAGCGGCGGCACGTGCGCGCCACGACCGCGTACCGGTACTCGTGGTTCGTCGACCGCTACATCAACCCCGCCATCGGCGACGTGCCCCTGCGGCGACTGCGCGCCGACCATCTCGAGGGGCTCTACGACCACCTCGCGACCACAGCCGGCCGCGACGGCACCGGCCTCGCCCCCAAGACCGTGCACGACGTCCACGCGATCCTGCGCGCTTCGCTCGACCTCGCCGTGCGGCGCCAGCTCCTCGAACACAACATCGCCCACAGCACCCACGGCCGCCGGCGACGGCCAACCAGCGTGCGTCCCCGTGCCTGGACCGCCCACGAGCTGGCCGACTTCTTGAAGGCGGCTCGGGCCCAGCGGCTCTACCCCGCGCTGCACCTGGACGCGTACACGGGCATGCGCCGCGGCGAGGTCGTCGGCCTCAAGTGGTCCGACCTCGATCGCACAACGAAGCGGCTTTCGATCTCGCGGACGTTGCAAAACGTCGCCGGGAACCCGGTCGAGTTCGACGTGAAGACCCGCACCAGCCGGCGCTGCATCGACATCGACGACCACACGATGTGGGTCCTCGCGCAGTGGCGTCGCAAGCTCTACCGCGACGGGCTCTCCCACGGCGCCGATGACTGGATGTTCCTCAACACCACTGGGCGGTTCCTCAACCCCGAGTCCGTCACCCAGCTCTTCAACCGGATCGTGCAGCGCACCCCCGCGCTGCCACGAATCCGATTCCACGACCTGCGCCACACCCACGCGTCGCTGCTGATCATGGCTGGCGTGCCGATCAAGGTCGTCAGCGAACGCCTCGGGCACTCGCACCCGGCGTTCACGATGCACACCTACCAGCACCTCCTTCCCGGCATGAGCGCCGCCGCGGCAGAGCAGTTCGCGGCGCTCATCAAGGATCCGAGCCGGTAGACGTCTACCGGCGTAACCGGCGCGAATCCGCAGGTCACAGGCTCGCGGTCACCGAGCCCGGTAGACACCGCCGGTGACTCCACGACGATCCCGCACACGACAAAGGCCCGAAACCTCAATGGTTTCGGGCCCTTTCGATTGGTGGCGGGGGCAGGATTTGAACCTGCGACCTTCGGGTTATGAGCCCGACGAGCTACCAGACTGCTCCACCCCGCGGCGTGAGGGGCACCCTACCAACGCCAGCCTCTAAGCGACAAACGCCTACGCCGAGGCGGATTCGGTGGAGGAGGTCGTGGTCGACGCCGGAGCCGTGGTGGTGGGTGCCGAACCGGAACCCGACGACGCGCCCGCCAGCGCGGACGCCCGTTGCACCTTGGCCTTGGCCGAGTTGACCTTGGCCTGGTAGCCGGCCAGATCGCCGGCCCGAAGAGCGGCGTCGGCGTCGGTCAGGTCACGCTCGGCATCGGCCAGCAACTGGGCCACGGTCTCGATCGCCCCCGGCGAGGTGGTCGGGGGCGGCGAACCGCCCGGCGAACCAGGCGATCCCGCGCCGCCCGCCAATGCGGCCAGCTTGGCGAACCGGGGAATGTCGCGCAGGGCTTCGCCCAAGGTGGTGCCCACCCCGACGTCACCGTCGAAGAACGCCACGATGCGCGTCAGCTTCGGGATCCGGTTGTCCGAGGCCTGCACGTAGATCGGCCGCACATAGAGCAGCGACTGGTCGACCGGGATCAACAACAGGTTGCCGTAGACCACATCGGAGCCGCCGTTCTGACCGCCGAACAACGTCTGCAACTGCGACACCTTGTCCTTGGACTGCAGGTTGCCGGCCACCTGCGCCGGGCCGGGTGGTTTGGTGGCATTGGTAATCACATACGACTTCAGCCGGCCCGGATCGCTGGGATCAGGCTTGGCCACCATGAACGACGTGAGCACCTGCTTGTTCAGATCGGTCCCCGAGTTGGCGGGCACGAACGGGCGCACCAGCACGAAGCTCTGCTGGGTCTCCCCCGGCAACGCCATCAACTGGAAGTACGGCGGGATGCTGCCCGCAGGGGCCTGGGGCGCCTGGCCGGGAATGGTCGACGTCGGCAATACCGAAGCCTGCGTACCGGGATCGCGGGCCACGACCCACGCGTCGCTGCCGTTGTAGAAGGTGTCGGGGTTGTCGGTGTGATACCGGCCCCACATGTTGGTCTGGACCTTGAACAGATCCTCGGGATAGCGGAAGTGGTCCTTCAACGCCTGCGACGGCGCGTCCTTCGCGAACAGCGACGGGAAGGCCGAACGGTAGGCCCGCGCGATCGGGTCGCTCTCATCCACGATGTAGAGGCTGACTGTGCCGTCATAGGCGTCGACCACCGCCTTGACCGAGTTCCGCACGTAGTTGAAGCGACCGGTCAGGCCACCCGTGCGATCGGTCAGGGCCCGCTGCGAGTTCGGATACCGGTTCGAAGTCGTGTAGCCGTCGATGATCCACTGGATCTTGCCGTCGACGACCGCGGGATACGGGTCGCCGTCGAAGGACAGGAAGGGCGCCAGTGCCTCCACGCGCGCCCGCACGTCGCGATTGATCATGATGCGCGACGACGGCGTGATGTTGCCGGAGATCAACAGGTTGAGATCCCCGAAGCGCAGGGCGAAGGCGGCCCTGGTGAGCAGGCCGAGCTTCACCCCGTCCTGGCCCTGGTACGCCGCGAACACATTCTGGCCGTTCGTGTCCGTGTAGTCGATCTCCTGGCGCTTCGAACCCACCACCACGTAGCCGCTGAGTTCCTCACCGAAGTAGATCCCGGGACGGGTCAGCGTGATGCCGGCCCGGTCGACCACGGGGATGTCACTGATCACCAGCGACGGCTGACCCGTATCGGTCTGGGCGCTGGCGGGCGACATCACCACGCCGTAGCCGTGCGTGTACGCCAGATGGGTTGCCTCCCACGACGACTGGGGCACCCCGGGGGTGTTGAGTTCGCGGGCGGCGATGTTGACCTGCGTGAGCGCGCCCTTGAGGTTGTAGCGATCCACGTCGACATCGGAGATGGCGTACTGATCGCGGATCGACTGCAGCGCGGGCAGGGTTCGGCCCAGGATCTGCGAGTCGGGATCCCACACCCGGATGTTGGACAGCGTCGCCACGTTCTTCTGCAGATCAGGGGTGGACAGCGCGGAGGAGGCCGCGAAGTCGTTCGTGTTGACCGCCAGCCCGAACGCCGCTCGGGTGGCCTCGATGTTGTTGGTGATGTAGGGCCGCTCCTTGGAGGACTCCGAGGGCTCCACCGACACCTTCTGCATGAAGGCCGGCAGGATCGACCCCGCCACCACCGCCACGAAAGCCCACAGGCCCAGCCCCAACACCGGCAGCACCCACCCGCGCCGGCGGATGTTGACCAAGAACAGCACGGCGGCAGCCACCGAGATCAAGGCCAGCAGGCGCACGGCCGGCAACTGGTAGTGCACATCGGTGTAGGTCGCACCGTCCACGGTGCCCCGGGTCGAGGTGGTGAGGTCGAACTGCTGCAACCAGTAGCCCGCCAGCTTCACCAGGGCCAGGAGGGCCAACAGCACCGACAGGTGCGCCTTGACCTGGGGGGTCACCCGCTGCACGGGGGCCTGGGCCCGGATGCCGCCGTTGAGGTAGTGCTCGGCCGCGGTCACGATCAGGACGATCAGCAAGGCGGCGAAGGCCCACTGGACCAAGAAGGTCAGGAACGGCATCTGGAAGACGAAGAACCCCACGTCCTTGTGGAACTGGGGATCCTGCACGCCGAACGTCTGATGGTTGCGGAACAGCAACCAGTCGCTCCACCGGTCCATGGCCGGGACACCGGCGATGATCGCCAGCAGCAGCGACACCCCGGTGCGCACCAATCCGACCCTGCCGCCGACCGCGGCGTGGTAGCGCTCGACCAGTTCCTCCTCGGGGCCCGCGGGACGGAACCGGGGAGCGAGACGGTCGGCGATGGCCAGATTCCCCCGCAGCAGGGCGAAGAACACGGCGACGAACACCACCGCCATTGCGATCTTGGTGCCCAGAACACCTCGCCAGACGCCGGTCTGGTTCATCGAGTCGAACCACAGGTAGTCCGTGTAGACCGACGCGATGGAACGTAGCGACAGGAACAGCACGAACAGGGTCACCGCCAAGGTGATGAGCACCACCCGACCCCGGCCAGGACGGGCGGGACGCCGCGGTTCGCGACGAGGAAGGTCACCAGGGACACGCACGAGGGCGCAGCCTACTGACGGACGAGGATCAGGCGGGGTCGCTCACCAGGGCGAGCAGGCAACGGCACCCCGGATGGGCAGGTGGGGCGAGATGCCCGGTCGGGTACTCGTCGCCCTTGGCGACCGGGCCGGCCAGCGCATTGTCCTCCGCATCGGGACACGGTGTGCCGTCGACGACCCACCGCATCCGACAACCCTCCGGAGCCGACGCCAGCGAACCACGGCCGAAGGCAGCCACGATCGAATGACGCGACACCTCGGCCACCCTGGCCGTCTTCCACTCGCGGTAGCAGGCCCGCACTCGCTCGGCGGCTCGATCCTGATCGCCATCGGCTTCCTCCAGCGCCGCCACGACCCGATCACGCAACGGACCGACCAGCAGTGTGGCCAGGTGACGAGCGAGATCGGCGACAGGTCCGCCGTCGCTGCCGTGCCCCAGGAACTCAGCACCGCCGGATGCGGCCTCGTCGAGTTGATCGAGCGCGGCGGCTTCCCACCGAGCGAGTTGCGACGACTCCTCCAGCAGCACCTCCGCCGGGGAGGTGCCCCGGGCCCGCCGAAGGCGATCGAGCACCTCGTTCTGCTCATCGGTGAGCACCCGCTTGAGCCGTCGCAGCAGCCGGGCGTCGATCTCGCTCACGATGTCGTCGCGCCGGGCCAGCAGCGCGGCATCCGCAGCGGCCTCCTCGGTGGCGTCATTCGGAGGAGCCGAGCCACCCTCGGCCGAGGCGGCTGCCTCGGCGGCGGGCGCCGTGTCGCTCGCCGGTTCGGCGTTCCCGGCGGGGGCCGCCTCAATGGCGGGTTCGCGTTCGGCAGTGGGGGCGGGTTCGGCGGCGGGTTCCACATGGGCGCCGGTGGTGTCACCGGGGGTCGGTTCCACGGCGGCGCCGGTGGGTTCGGCGTCGTCGGCGGGTTCGGTCGGGGCAGGCGGCGGGGCAGCCAGCACCGCCTCTGCGTGGGCGACCTTGCCCTCCCGCTCGGCGCGGAGCCTGGCGAAGACGGCACCGACGTCGGCCGACGCCGACTCGGCGCCTGCCTCCTCGACGGGCATGGCGGCGGGCTCCTCGGCATGCTCGGGCGCGGCCGGCGGCTCGACCACCGGAACCGGCTGGGTCTCCACCTGCGGAGGTGCCGCCACGGGTTCGGGCGGGGCCTCGGGCGGGGCCTCGGCACCGATCGGCGGCGCCGCCGACACGGGGACGGCGGGCACCTCGCCGGTGATGACCCGCATGCCTTCGACCGGATCGGGCGGGGGCAGCGGGACCAGTTCGGCCTCGGGAAGGCCCGGATCGCCGCGTCGCCGACGGGCTTTACGCGGCGGCAGGAACGGCTCGGGCGTCGACGGCGCCGGCGGGATCCGCTCGGGCAGCGGCGGGAGGGCAACCAAGTCCCCGGCGGCGCCCACCTCCGTGACGGCGTTGGCGGGCGCGTCCGGCGCCGGCGAGGCAGGGGCCTCAGCGGGCGCCTCGTCACCGGCCCGGTTGGCGGCGATCCGGGGTGAGGAGATGATCGTGAAGCTGGGCACGTCGAAGCTGGCCGGCCGCGGGGGTACCGGCTGCGGCGCCTGCATCGGTGGGGGCTGGCGGGTGACCGGTGGGCGGCGTCCGGCGCGCCCTGTCGACGGCAACGGCGGGAGTGGAACGCCGGCGGGCGGCGGCGCGGCCGCCGCGGTTGCGGTGCCCGCCGGGTCATCAGCGTCGCTCTCGGGATCGCCGGCGGCTGCTTGGGCCTCGACGATGGCACGCGCGGCATCGCCCGTGAGGCCGGCCAGGCGGGCGGCTTCCACCTCCGCGATGAGCGATTCGATCGCCGGTTCGGGCTCGTCCTCGGCCCGCCGGCCAGCGGTCTCCGCCAGCACCCGCGCCTCGCCGAGCGATTGCTGCAATTCCCGGGTGGCTTCGTCGGAAGTGCGACGCACCACCTCATACGCCTCGAGCAGGCGCTCCCGGCCGGTCTGGAGTTGCTCGAGTTGCACCCGGAGCTGTTTGCGGCGGCGGGCCAGGTCGCGCAAGACCCTGTCGCGCACCACCTGCGCCTCGGCGATGAGCATCCGACCCTCTTCGCGAGCGCTTTCCAACTCCTCTTCCACGGCCTCCAGCGCCGCCGCTCGAGCCCATTCCAACTCCCCCGCCGCCGCCAGTCGGTCTGCGGCGGCCGCTGCACGCGCCTCGTCGGCCTGTTGTTGTGCCGCGGCAAGCAGACCATCCGCCTGGGTCTTCGCAGCGGCGAGGAGACTGTCGGCCTGCGCCTGTGCCGCGGCAAGCAGACCATCCGCCTGGGTCTGTGCGGCCGCCACGAGACCCTCGGCTCGCTGGCGCGCCTCCACCGTGGAGTTCGCCACCAGCTGTTCGGCACGCGCACGCTCCGACTCGACGTGCCGCTGGACGTCAGCGCGGGCCTGGTCCGCCGCCGTCTGCGCGTCCCGCAACATTCCCGCCACCGACTGTTCGGCCTTGGCCCTGATGTCGGACGCCGCCTGGCGAGCGGTGAGCAGCACGCGCGCCGTCTCCTCGCCGAGCGCCAAGGTGAGCGCCGCCTCATCCATGTCCACCGAGAACATCGGTGCCGGGCCGGCACCCGTCCCCTCGCCAGCGGCCTTGCCGGCCACCTGAATGTCGGCGGCTGAACCACCCCGCTCGAGCGCCTCCTGCAATTGGGCGATGCGCTCGTCGGCAACCGTCAGCGCGTCGGCCACCTCCTCCAGGAAGGCGCGGACGTAGTCCGGATCGAAACCTCGAAACGAGGTGGGAAAAGTGAGCCTGGCGATCGACTCTGGCGAGAGCCGACCGCTGCGGCGGTCAGCAGCCATCCGACCGATGCTAGGACCGACCGGGGACCTCGGCGCGGATCGCTGCGTCTGCAGGGTCTCAGCCGGGCTCGGGCGGGTCGGTCACCACATGCTCGACCCCGTCCGGGGCGGGTGGGGCCGGCGACTGGGTCGAACGGTGGACCGCGTCGGCTGCGGCCAGGATGGCCGAGCCCTTGCGTTGTGAAACGGCCGCGTCCCCGCGGTTCGCTTCGGCGATGTCTCGGCGAGCAGGTTGTGCAGGCCGCGGGGTATCCGCGGCCGTCTGATCCACGCCGGCACGCACGTCGCGGGCCAGCGCGTGAGCGGTGGCCAGGATGGTGTTCGCCCGCTCGCGATCGGTGGCGGCCGCCACGGCGATGACCTGCTCGGCTCGCGCCCGCGCCTCCTCGGAGAACTGTGCAGCGTTGGTGCGAACCCGCTCCGCCTCCTCCTCGGCCTCCCGGAGCACCTCACCGGCAGTGGCCTCCGCATGGGCTCGGATGTCGGCGGCAGCCTGACGTGCGGCCACCAGCACTCGCACCATCTCCTCCCCCAACTCAGCGACGAGGGCATCGTCGTCCATCGCCTGCACCGGTACCGACCTCGGAACGGATCTGGCGCCGTCGCTCGGCACACTCGGTGGGGCGGACCTTCTGTCGCCGTCCTCCCGGCGCGGCGAATCGAAGCCCATCGCCTTGGATTCACCCTCAGCTTCGGGAGCGACGGATGACACCGCGGCGAGCGACCGCGCCGTGAGGCTCCCCCCGGCAGCCTCCAGCGCCCGCTGCAGAGCGGCGACGCGTTCCTCGGCCGAGCGCAGCGCCTCGATCACGTCGACGACGAATCCCCGCACGAACTCCTGGTCGAAGCCCCGGAAGGCGGTCGGGAAGGTGAGCCTGGCGACCGACTCGGGAGAGAGCCTGCCGCTGCGGCGTGCAGGAGCCATCGACGCGATGCTACGGCTGGGTGCCCGGTGCGGCGGACCCCGGCCTCCCGGGCGGCACCGCGAGGACGCTGGACGGCCCGAGCAGGCCTCCCAGCAGTTGGCCCAGGGTGTCAACCAGGCTGCCGACGGTCTGTTGCGGATCGGGCGGGATCGGCGGGATCGTCACCGGAGGCTGGGTGGTCGGCGTCGTGGTCGGGGGGGTTGTGGACGGCGTCCCCGGCGTCGTCGTTCCCGGCGAGCCCGGCACGCTGGTGGTGGTGGTGCCCTCCGCGATCTCGGGCGTGTTCGGCGTGAAGGGGAACGGCGTGTGGTCCACGGCCGACCGCACGATGTCGCGAAGGGGACCGTCGCTCACACCCTGGTCGAGCGCCACCAGACCCCAGCCCGCACCGGCGTCGTAGAAGTCGAACACGCCGTGCCAGCGGGACGGGAAGTTGCCGTAGCGTCCGAGCATCGCGATCGCCGCGCCCACCAGGAGGTCGCCCTGCGGTCGGGCCGGGCCCACGGAACGCAACAGGTCATCATCGAAGTCGTCCTGGCGGCCCAGAGGGGGCAACAAGGTCTCGTAGAACACAGCGGTGCGGCCCTGATCGGTGCGCAGCGAGGCCGAATACGTACGGGAGTAGCCCGCCAGTTCGGTGCCGAGCTGCAGGGCGGCGCCGAGAAAGCGCTCGTCCCACGGATCGCTGGGATCGACCCTCATGGGTCGCGGCTCAAGCGGAGGCTGACCCAGCACGGTCACCTCCATCTCGCGCAGCGCCCTGACCGGCCGGCGCTGCCCGGCAGAGTCGATCACCGCGGCCCCCCGGTACAGCGCGACGGCGAAGGCGAGCGACCGATGCAGGCGGGCTGCGGTCTCACCCGTCTCATCGATGCGAAGCACGTTGCCATTGCTGTTGATGAACGTGCCGGTTTCGGTGACCACCAGCAGATCACCGGCCAGCAGCTCGATGTCGGGGTCGAAGCGCAGACGGGTTGCGGCCGTCGAACCGCGGCCGGTGCGGCCCTCGAGGGTGGAACCGTCGCGTGTCTCGACCGAGATCGAACCCCGCTGCACCTGCACCTCGTCGCCCACACGCAAATCTCGAGTGCCCGTCACCGTCTCGGAGGTGCCATCGGCGTGGTCGATCAGGGCGCTGCCGTCGACGCGGACGCGGGCAACGTCCGGGCGGCCCTCGCCCCGTACCATCCCGACGGCGACTGCGCCGGCGAAGAGCACAGTGACCACCGCCGCGATTCCGACACGCACGATCGCGGGATGGAGATCGTCGAGCCTCATGACGGTGCCGAACCGGAGAGCGGTAGGTGGATGCTGACCTGCGTGCCTTTGCCCTGCACCGACCGGCAGTCGAGATCACCGCCGTGCGCCGCCACGATCCGCGACACGAACGCCAGGCCGAGGCCCAGCCCACCGAACTCGCGGGTGGCAGACGCATCTCCCTGAGCGAACTCCTCGAAGATGAAGTCGAGTCGCTCGGGCGCGATGCCGATGCCCTGATCGCTGATGGTGAGCTTGAGCAGATCACCATGTCCGTTCGACTCGAGCTGCGCGTGAAGCCGGACCCGCCCACCCTCCGGCGAGTACTTGACGGCGTTATCGAGCAACTCATCGAGGCTCTGCTCCAGATAGCGGCGGTCCGCCTCGACGGTGCGCACGTTTCGGGCCACCTTGCGCTCGATCACGAACCGCTCGGCATCGACGCGTTTCTGCCACTTGTTCACCACGCGGTCGAGCAGCTCACGCACGCCGACCGTCTCCGCATGGAGATCGAGGCGGCCCGCAGCCACGGTGGCGAAGTTCACGAGTTGGTCGACCACACGCTCGAGTTGGTCCACACCCGACTCGATCTCGCGGGCGAAGGACTTGACCTTCTCGTCGTCGAGGCTGCGCGATCGCAGGACGCCGGCGTAGCCCTTGATGGGGGTGAGGGGCGTGCGTAGTTCGTGGGAGATGTTGGCCAGGAACTCGGTCTTCATCTTCTCCACCTCCTGCTCGCGTCGTACGTCGCGCATCAGGAACACCGCGCCCACCACTAGGCCGCCACCGTCCTGGAGGGTACCGGCGGAGATGACGACCGGCGCCGCGGGACCCTTCGACTGCGCCACCACGGCCGGACGTGTCCAGTTCTGGGCGACGGGATCGCCCAGAACGTCGAGCGGCGCTCCGTCCTCGTCGGCCAGTGCCACGACCTCGGTGACGGGACGGCCCACGGCTTCGGCGGCGCCGATACCGCACAGCACTTCGGCCGCCTGGTTGAAGTCGGTGATGACGCCCTGGACGTCCACGGCCACGAGCGCTTCGGTCATGCCCGCCACCACGGCCTCGAGGCGGGCCCGCAGCGCCGCCTCGTCCTCGGCCGCGGCGCGCAGCTCGTCTGTCATGCCCCGGATCGACTCGGTCATGGTGTCGAACGTCCCCGACAGAACACCCAACTCGTCCTCGGAGGCCAGCCCGGCGCTGGCGTGCAGGTCACCACTCCGCAGGGCGTCTGCCGCGAGCGTGAGGCGGCGCAGGCCGGCACCGATGCGTTCGCCGACCAGCGCCGCCAGGATCAG
>JANMIX010000014.1:0-4701 GCA_031376015.1 Acidimicrobiia bacterium
GATGTCAAGCCGGATTTGGAAAAATCGCCCATGACGCCTCCCCGTCCTCGCCACCGGACCGCCGGTGCCTCGCGCGCCGACGCCACCCGGCACGCCCTCATCGGCGCCGCCCGCGGGCTCTTCGGTGAGCAGGGTTACGCAGGCACCTCGGTGAGCGATGTCGTGGAGACGGCCGGCGTCACCAAAGGTGCGCTGTATCACCACTTCCGCGACAAGGACGACCTGTTCCGGGCGGTGGTGGAGCAGGTCAAGGTCGACGTCACCGCGGCCGCGAGCCACTCGTTCTTCGATTCGGCCGGCGCGGTCGAGCCGTCCGCCCGCGTGCTCGCCATCTGTCTCTCTCTGGTCGACGCCTATCTCGACCCTGCGACACAGCGGCTCGCCGTCACCGACGCTCGAGCCGTGTTCGACAACACTTTCCGCCGCGACCTCGACTCCCGCTACGAGATCTCCCTCATCCGGGGCGCGTTCCGTACCTCGCTCCCCAAGGACGCCCCGCAACGGCGAATGCTGGGAGCCCTCGCCCATATCGTGTCCGGGGCCGTGTTCGAAGCGTGTGCCCTTGTCGCCGAGGCCCACGACCCGGTCGCCGCTCGCGCCGAGGTGGCCGCAATTCTGCGCCAGCTCATCAACGGGGTGTTCGCGGGCGCCGGCGCCGAGCAGAGCGGGTGAGCCAGCAACCGCACACAGCACCGATGCCCTAGGGTCGACTGCGTGCTCGAGGGGATACGGGTGGTGGAGTTGGGGGTCTGGGTGGCAGGGCCGAGTGCCGGGGGCATCCTGGCCGACTGGGGCGCGGACGTGATCAAGGTGGAAGCCCCGGAGGGCGATCCGATGCGGCGCATGCTGGCCGTGACCGCGGGTGGGGGTGACGATTTGCCCAGCCCCCCGTTCGATCTCGACAACCGGGGCAAGCGCTCGATCGTGCTCGACCTGCGCGATGCCGACGACCGCGCCGCCATGGACGCACTGTTGGGCACCGCCGATGTGTTCATGACCAACCTGCGGCCCGAGGCGGTCGAGGACCTGGGTCTGGGGCCAGACGCGGTGCACGCCGCCCACCCTCGCCTGATCTACGCCTCGGTCACCGGTTACGGCCGGACCGGCCCTGATGCCGGACGGGCGGGCTACGACGTGGGGGGCTTCTGGGCCCGTTCCGGCCTGGCCGCGCTGGCGGTGCCCCCCGATGCGCCCCAACCCCACTTCCGGGGCGGTATCGGCGATCACGTGACCGGCCTGGCCACGTTGTCGGGGATCCTGGGGGCGCTGCTCGAGCGCGAGCGCACGGGTGCCGGCACGGTGGTGGAGACGTCGCTGTTGCGCACGGGGATCTACTGCCTGGGTTGGGACCTGGCGCTGCACCTGCGCTTCGACAAGCACCTCGAGACCCAGCCCCGCACGGAGCAGTCGAACCCGATGGTGAACTGCTACCGCGCCGGCGACGGCAAGTGGTTCTGGTTGCTGGGGGTCGAGTCGGATCGGATGTGGCGCAAGTTCTGCCCTGCCGTGGATCGGCCCGAGTGGTTGGACGACGAGCGGTGGGCCACGCCCCGAGCGCGCCGGCACAACGCGGCGGCCCTCATCGCTGTGCTCGACGAACTCTTCGCCACCGCCCCCCGCCAGGAGTGGCTCGACCTGTTCGATCGCCATGACGTGTGGTGGGCACCGGTGAACGAACTGGAGGACGTGGTGGCCGATCCGCAGGCAGCCGCAGCCGGCGCATTCGTCGACGTTCCCGCCGGGGGCGGTGCGCCTGCCCATCGAGCGGTGGCCACGCCGGTGTCGTTCGGGAGCGAGCCGTTGGAGCCTCGGGGCGTCCCGGCGCTGGGGGAGCACACGGCCGAGATCCTGGCGGAGTTGGGCCGGTGAGCGCCTCGCTCGGCACGGCGGTGTCCCGGGCGTTGGGTCCCCTGATGGGTGGGCGCGAAGCCGAGGTGGAAGCGGCTGGCCGGCTACCGGACGACATTGCCGCCAAGCTGGTGGGCAGTGGCCTCTGCAAGCTCATGGTGGCCACCCGCTACGGCGGTTTCGAGACGCCGCCCCGGGCCGCCGCCACGGTGATCGAGGAGTTGAGCTACCACGACTCGGCGGTGGGCTGGTGCGCCATGATCGCCGCCACCAGCGGCCTGCTGTCGGGCTTCCTCCCCGAGGAGGGCGCAGCAGAGATCTTCGGGCCCGACAACGCGGTAGTGGTGGGCCGGCTCACCCCCCAGGGCACGGCGACACCGGCCGAGGGCGGCGCCCGGGTGAGCGGCATGTGGCAATGGGGGAGCTTCGCCCAGCACGCCACCGCCCTCGTGGCGGGGTGCACCTTTCCCGACGGTTCGGTGGGTCTGCCGGTGCTCGACGCCGCCCAGGTCCACCTGATCGACAACTGGCGCGTGCTCGGCCTGGGAGGAACCGGCTCGGGCGATTTCCGGGTGGACGATGCCTTCGTGGCCGAGCACCGGTGGGCCTCGCTCGCCGAGCCGGTTGTCGACACCGCGCTGTTCCGCATCCCACCCTTGAGCATGCTGGCGATGGGCATTGCCGCGGTGTCGTTGGGCATCGCCCGCCGGGCGGTGGCCGAGTTCGTGACCCTGGCCACGGTGAAGCTGCCCCAGGGCTCCTCCAAGCCGCTGGCGGAGCGCGCACCCGTGCAGGCCGACGTGTCGCGGGCCGAGGCAGGGGTCGACGCGGCGCGTCTGCTGTTGCTGGATGCGGCCGAGGTGCTCTTCGGCGACGCGGCCGACGGCCCTCCCTCGGTAGAGGCTCGCCGCCGCCTGCGGTTGGCGGCCAGCCATGCCACCGAGGCGGCGGCCCGTGCCGTCGACCTCGCCTACACCGCCGGGGGTGGCGCGGTGGTCCACCTCGATCATCCCTTGCAGCGACTGTTCCGCGATGTGCATGTGACCACCCAACACGCCATGGTCGCCCCCCGCACCCTGGAGCTCACCGGCCGGCTCCGCTTCGGGCTGGCCACGGATGTGGGCCAGTTGTGATCGAGGACCGATACGCCATCGGCCAGGGCTGGGTGCGCCCTACGCTGGCCCTTGCCGGCACCGAGGCCCAGCAGACCCGCTGGTTGCCCGACATCGAGGTGAAGCGCGCGGTGTGGTGCCAACTGTTCAGCGAACCTGGTGCCGGCTCGGACCTGGCCGGCCTGAGCACTGTGGCGGTGCGTGACGGGGAGTCCTACGTGGTCAACGGTCAGAAGCTGTGGTCGAGCTACGCCGACACGGCACAGTGGGGGATCCTGCTGGCCCGCACCGACACCGAGGTGGCCAAACACAAAGGCATCTCGTACTTCTGTCTCGACATGAGCCTGCCCGGCATCGAGGTGCGGCCCATCGTGGAAATGACCGGTGGGTGCCACTTCAACGAGGTGTTCTTCACCGACGTGCGCGTACCCGTCGACTGTCGTGTGGGTGAGGAAGGCGACGGGTGGCGCCTGGCCACGGTGACGCTCACCAACGAACGGGTGGCGCTGTCCGAAGGGGGACTGTGCTGGGGGATGGGCCCGACCACCGGTGACCTCATCGGAGAACTGCAGGACCGCGCCCGGCGCGAGGGTCCGCTGGACGATCCGCTGTTGCGTCAGGAGGTGGCGGGCGTCTACGCCGAACGGTTCGTGCTGAACCTGTTGGGCGCCCGGCCCGATGGGCCGGCCGCCTCCATCCGCAAGACCATGACCGATCGCCACGGTCAGAGGGTCACGTCGCTGGCGATGAGCCTGCGGGGCACCGATGCCCTGTTGGGCACCGCAGGTCCCGACTTCCGGGACCGCGACGAGTGGGCATGGGCGTACCTATTCTCGCGGGCGCTCACCATCGGCGGCGGTACCAGTGAGGTGCAGCGCAACGTGATCGGCGAGCGCCTGCTGGGCCTGCCCCGCGAACCGGCATGAGCGTGCTGAGCGAGCGGCGCGACGGCGCCGTGTTGGTGGTGACCCTCGATCGACCGGGTGACGATCTCAACCGGGTGGACGCCGAGATGCACCATGCCCTGACGGGGTTGATGCGGCGCCTGCGCGACGAGCGCGACGCCCGGGCGGTGGTGCTGCGGGCCGAGGGTCGGGCCTTCTCCGCCGGGGGCGACTTCGCCTGGTTCCCCCAGTTGGCCGAGCCCGGGGCGTTGGAGGCGCTTCGCCTCGATGCCCGGGCTTTGATCGAGGACCTGCTCGACGTCCCCGTGCCGGTGGTGTGCGCGTTGGAAGGGCCCGCCGTGGGCCTCGGTGCGTCGATCGCCTTGCTGAGCGACGCCGTGTTCATGGCCCGCTCGGCCACCCTGATCGACCCGCACGTGAAGGTCGGGATCGTGGCCGGCGACGGCGGCACCGTGGCGTGGCCGCTGGCCATGGGGCCGATGCAGGCGAAGCGGTACTTGCTGAGCGGTGATCCCGTGGGGGCCGAGGAAGCGTTGCGGTTGGGGCTCATCACCGAGGTGGTCGACGACGGTGGGGCCGATGCCGCCGCGCTGGCCTTCGCCCACCGTCTGGCGGCGCAGGCGCCGCTTGCCGTGCGCTACACGAAGCTGGCCGTCAACCAGTGGGTACGTCAGCAGGCGCTCGCCAGCCTCGACCTGGCCACGGCGTCGGAGTTGATGACCTTCCGCAGCGCCGATCATGCCGAGGCGCTCGCGGCGCTGGCCGAGAAGCGGTCACCGCGATTCGAGGGACGTTGAGGGAGGCTCCGGTGGATGCGGTTGACCTGTACGACGGGC
>JANMIX010000049.1:0-3573 GCA_031376015.1 Acidimicrobiia bacterium
GCTGCAGACACTCGACCCCGACGAACTGCGAGCCGTCGGCCGCCCGTACTCTCTCGATGTTCTGTACGCCGCGGTTGCGGCGATCAACAACGCGGGTTTCGAGAACGTGAACTACGACCTGATCTACGGGCTCGAGGCACAGACGAGGGAATCGTGGCTCCGCAGCCTGAACGCAACGATGGCCTTCGCGCCGCAGACGCTCACGCTGTACCCCGTCGTGTTCAGACCCCTGACCGTGATCGGCCGCCGTCGTGCTCGCGACGCTCGGCGCTTCCTGGTCGACGAGACGAAGTACGCGCTCTACGACGAGAGCGTGACGGTGCTCGGCGAATCGGGGTACCGGCAGGACAGCTTCGTGCGGTTCACCACCCTCGATCACGACGGCTACCAGCAGGAGGCGGCCGATTTCTCCGGTGTCCCATTGCTGGGGCTCGGGGCGGGGGCCCGTAGCTACAGCCACGCGGTGCACTACGGAACCGACTTCGCCGTCGGGCGGCGCTCGACTAAGGACATCATCGACGGGTTCATCGGGCACGACCATCGCCCCGACGAACCGGTCACATTGGGTTTCGTGCTCGATGAGGAGGAGCAGCGACGCCGATTCTGCATCCTCACGCTGTCCTTGGGGCGCCTCGAGCCCGAGGCCTACCAGCAAAGGTTCCCCGGTGCCGATCTCCGTGAGTTCGGCGAAGAACTCGATGCACTGCGGGCCGAGGGGTGCGTGGAGGTCGATCCGGGAGGGAACTTCGCGCTGACCCGCAAGGGATTCAAGTTCAGCAACGTGATCGGGTCACTCTTCTGTTCCGGCAGAGTTGCCGAACTCGAGAGGACCTACGTGCCGGTGTAGACACCCTCCCATGGCCGGGAGCATCAGGAGAAGGAAGGGGCCACGATGACGGTACGCACGGAGTTCTGGGAGCAGGGGTACCGGGACCTCACTGCATCCGCCATGGGAGGTCCGAACCACGACATCGTCGAGATCGTGCCACTGCTCCCGGCCGGCGCGCGTGTTCTCGATCTGGGTTGCGGTGAGGGCCGTAACTCGTTCTTCCTGGCCGGTCGCGGCTGCAAGGTGACCGCCGTCGATCGGTCCGAGGCGGGCATCGACAAGCTTCGGACGCTGAGCGACAGCAGCGGCATCCCCCTGACCGCCGAGGTGGGCGATCTGAACGACTACGAGGTGGCCGGAACCTGGGACCTGATCATGGCGCACGGCGTCATCGACTACCTCGACAACCCGACGTGGCGTCGTCTGCTCGGTCAGGTGAAGGCCGCCACCGAGCCGGGGGGTATCAACGCCTACACCTGCATGCTCTTCACCGCCGAGCATCCGGCCCCCCCGGAATTCCTCGGCGCAGAGTTCAAGCATTCGGTGGCGCCCGGTGAACTGCGGGGGTTCTACGACGGGTGGGAGGTGATCCGCCACGATCGCTACGTCAAGTGGGACCAGCACCCGGGCATCCCGATCCATTGTCATCCCGTCGACAAGGTGGTCGCCCGCCGTCCCGGCGGTGCAGGACCATCGATCCGCCACCAGTTGGTGCCGGCCAGCGACACCCTCTTGCCCGACGATCTCTTCTCCGGCATCGACATGGGTACCCCCATCGAAGAACTGCGGGCACGGTGTGGGGAACCAGAAGTGATCGATACCGTCACCATGGATGGGTTGCAGGTCGGCGTCGGCCCCGATCGGGCCGTGGACGGCTACGTGTTGAGCCTTTGGTACTACGGCCGCTCCGTCATGTACGTGGTCAACGGCCGGGTATGGGGTCGGGCGCGCTACGACAGCGCACCGGTGCGGTTGCGGGTCGCGTAGCCCACGGGATCGAGATCCTGGCCTGGGTGCAACGAGCGGGGACCGGCACACGTGCCGAGATCGAGTGCATCCACCGCGGGTTCCTCCAGCTCTGTAGGAGATCCCTCCGGCGCACAACCCTCGAGCGCCGGTTCGAGTGCGTCTCCTAACTCTGGTACCGCTCCCGGAGCAGGCGGGCGATCGGCCATGCCCCGTCCGTGGTGTTGGAGAGAACAGTGGCGGTCAGATCCGTTCGACGATCATGCACGCTTCGAAACGACACGCCGCTGTCACAACCCTCGATGAACACCCCGTCACCGGTCGCATCGAGCCAGAACCCGAGGCCGTATCGAGATGGCTCCGCCGGTATGTGGCTACGCGGGCGCACCATCTCGTTCACCCAGTCAAGCGGGACGATGGCACCGGCGAACAGTGCCTGCCAGAAGGCATGTACGTCGCTCGCAGTCGAATAGAGGCCTCCGTCACCGCTGCCGCGCACCGGAAGGTGGAAGACGTTGGTCCGTGGATGGTCGGCCCAGAGGTAGCCCATGGCGGCCCTGGTCGGGAGCTCGTCGGACCGAAGAAAGGCGGTGTTGCGGAGACCGGCGCGCTCGCAGACGATGCGTCGTACCAGATCGTGGAATTCCGCGCCGGCGACGCGTTCGGCCAGTAAGGCGAGTAGCACGTAGCCCGAGTTGTTGTACTCGAAGCGCGCATCCGGTTCGAACACCGATGGTCGCCCATCGAGCAGCGGGAGGTAGCCCTCCGTCGTGTCCAGTTCATGGACCGGGACCCGCAGCACGTACTCGGTCAGGTCATGCTCCGCCTCGCCGAAATAGTCGCCGATCCCGGAGCGGTGGGCCAAGAGGTGCTCCATGGTGACGTCGTCGCGCACGAGGGGGAGATCGTCGCCCAGCAGCGAGCGGATGGGAGTGTCGAGTCCGAGCCGTCCCGATCGGATGAGGTCGACGATGACCAGGGCGGTGAAGGCTTTCGTTCCACTGGCGATGCCGAACTGGGTGTCGACCGTGTTGGGGATGCTGCGGGCACGGTCGGCCAAGCCGTAGGCCTCCAAGAGGATGGGTTGCGCACCGCGCTGCACGTGGACGACGCCGGACAAACCGGTGTCGAAGGCAATTCGATCCATCTCTGCTTCGAGGTCCGTCATCGTGCCTGACGTTACCGAGACAGGAATCAGGGCGGCACGCAGTCGGCCGCGGTGGTTCAGGGCTGGGGGGGCGGAGGCGGATCGACGAACACGACCGTCACCTGCTGGTAACCGAGCTGGCCGAGCAGGGCGCTGAGCATGGCGCTGGTGTTGTCCTTCGTGCGGTTCAACAAGTCGGTCTGGGTGGCGGCATCGGCGAGCGCGTTGGTGCCGAGTTGGTAGACCGCCAGGTCGCTGCTCGGGTCGGAGAACACATCGCCGACGCGGTCGAGTAGCCCGCGGTCCCGGGACAGAACCTGGGAACTGTCGACATCGAGATGGGCGGGGCCGTACGTCGGCGAGTTCAGACGAACCGTGACGGATTTCCCGTCCTCGGATGTCGTGATGGAATCACTCATCAGCTGCCGGAAGTCCACGACCCCATCGACGGCGCCCACGGCCAGGAACTTGGTGCTGTCGCCGGCGATGAACGAAGGCACGTAACTCGCATCGTGCGAGACCTGCACCACGGCCTGCAGGTTCGCCGTCGCCGCGTGGTATTCACTCAGGTCCTGCAGGCTCTTCAGCACGGGTGGCTGTACGCGTTCGTGTCGCTCCGTGGAGAACGGGT
>JANMIX010000078.1:0-3963 GCA_031376015.1 Acidimicrobiia bacterium
CTGGCCTTCGACGGCTGGGACGATCCCTTTCGCGCCGTGTTCATCCGCGCGCCGGTGGTCGAACAGACCGGCGCGCAGGTCGAGGTGCTGGCGTCGATCGACGGCCGCGCCGTGGCCTGCCGCCAAGGTGGCGTCCTGGTCACCGCCTTCCATCCCGAACTCACCGGTGATGCGAGAATCCACCAGTACTTCCTCGAGGAGGTCGCCTAGATGTCAGGCCATTCGAAATGGGCCACGATCAAGCACCAGAAGGGTGCCAAGGACAAGGCTCGGGGGAAGCTCTTCGCCAAGCTCATCCGCCAAGTGGAGGTTGCCGCCCGCGAGGGTGGCGGAGATCCCGAGATGAACCCCACGCTGCGGACCATGTTCCAGAAGGCGCGGGATTCCTCGGTGCCCCTCGACACCATCGAACGGGCCATCAAGCGCGGCACCGGCGAGCTGGAGGGTGTCACCTACGAGTCGATCACCTACGAGGGTTACGCCCCCGGCGGGGTCGCACTGCTGGTGGAAGTGCTGACCGACAACCGCAACCGCACCGGCGCCGACGTGCGGTCGATCCTCTCCAAGAACGGCGGCTCCATCGGCGAGCCCGGCACCGTGGCCTGGCAGTTCGAGCGCAAGGGGTACGTACTGGTGCCAGGTGACATCGACGAAGAGGAGCTGATGCTGGTGGCGCTGGAAGCCGGCGCCGACGACATCGCCGATGAGGGTGAGATGTGGCGGGTGCTGACCCCGGCCACCGAGCTGCACAAGGTGCGGACCTCCCTGGAGGACGCCGGCATCAAGGTGGAGGAATCCGACCTCACGATGGTGCCCCAGAACGTGGTCACGGTGGACACGGCCGAGGGGGTCAAGAAGTTGCTGCGCCTCATCGACGCCCTCGACGACCATGACGACGTGCAGAACGTGTACGCCAACTTCGATGCCCCCGACGAGTTGCTCGAGGCCGGCGAATGACGAGACCGTCCGAGTGAGACCGTCCGGGTGACCGCCGCGCTCGGCCAGCCGGCACCCCTGTTCACGCTCGAGGGCATCGACGACGCCGACGCGTCACCGCGGCCGTTCCGCCTCGAGGACTACCGGGGGCAACCCGTGGTGCTGGTCTTCTACATGGGCGACAACACCACGGTCTGCACGCGGCAATTGAACGCCTACTCCTCGGACATCGGGCTCTTCGCCGAGGTGGGAGCCCAGGTGCTGGCCATCAGCCCCCAGTCGGTGCAGAGCCACATCCGCTTCGCGGATCACCAGGGCGGTTTCGCCTTCCCGCTGCTGGCCGATGAGGACAAGACGGTGGGCCGGCTCTACGGGGTTCTCGGCCCGCTCGGCTTCTACCGCCGGGCCGCGTTCGTGGTGGACGCCGAGGGGATCCTGCGGTACGCGCACCGGGCCATGGCCGGCCTCACGTTCCGTCCCAGCCAGGAACTGATCGACGCCTGCCGCATTGTGGGCGATCCGGCGGCGTGAACCGGCGCGACTGCCCAGTGGTCCCGCTACGCCTCGTCGGCGACGCCGAGTAGGCGGGCGCGGGTCACCGAACGCACGCCGCGACGAAGGGCCACGATGGCACCTGCCCACGCCAACGCGCCGATGATCCAGCTCAGCGCCGCTGCCCCGAACAGGGCACCGGTCGACTGGCTGTAGGCCACCATGATCAAGGGCAGGCTCACCAGTCCGGCGGCCTGCTGGGCGGCGGCGGTCGACTTCACCCGGGCCGAGAGCCGCAGCACCAGCGACAGCGTGAGGGCGAGGAACGGCGGCACCACCCACAACATGAGGATCCACCACTGCCGGGTGGGGAAGAACCAGCCGCCCACGTCCGGACCCACGATCAGGTTCACGATCACCGAGTAGACGCCGAAGCCCACGATAGTGGTGGCGTAACCGGGCAGCAGGCTGGCCAGGAGCTTGCCCAGGTAGATCTCGCGCACCCCGGCGGGGGAGTGGGCCAGGAACTCCCCGGTGCCCCGCTCGCGCTCACCCACGATGGTGGCCGCCCCCACGGCGGTGGAGATCGTGAGGGGCACCACCACCGCGACGGGCGCGAACAGGTAGACGGCCATGGCGTAGGCGGCGCGTGCCTGTCCGGTGGACCCGCGGATCTGGTCCTGGGCCGCTTGGGGCAGCACCTTGAGCGTGGTGGATAGTTGCTGGACGATCTCCACGTTCGAGACCCGCGTGATGGCCAGCAGCAGCACCAGCGGGACGAAGAAGAAGAAGATGGCGCCGAGGGCGACCATCGGACCCCAGAAGTCCCGGGCCTGGCGCAACTGACGAAGGTCGGTTCGCGCGATCGTCCAGAGCCGGCCCCAGTCGAGCCTCATCCGTCGCCCCTGATCGGAGCGACGGGCGTTCGTTGGGCGCGGCGCCCGCGTACCGCGAAGTACAGGTCCTCGAGGGTGGGCGAGTGGGGCTCGACCCGGCGCAGACGCACCCCGGCGGCCGCCAGCGCCGCCACCAGGTCGGGCACCCGCTCCATCGTGTCGAGTTGCACCGAGATCGCCCCTCGCGCGGGGTCCACGGCCAGGACGCCGGGCTGTGCGCACACCTCTTGCGCCAGCACCGCCCGATCCTCGGCATCGAGGAGCACCACCGCGCCGGGCCAGTAGCGGGCCGTCAGCTCCTGCGGGGTGCCTGCCAGCAGATCGGTGCCCTGCTCGAGCACCACCACCTGGTCGGCCAGGCCTTCGGCCTCCAGCAGGAGGTGCGTGCACATCACCACAGTGACCCCGGTGGCGGTCATCTCCCGGATCAGCTCGAGCACGGCGACCGAGGACTCCGGGTCGAGCCCCGAGGTGGGTTCGTCGAAGAGCAGGAGTTCGGGTTCGTGCAACACCGCCCGTGCCAGGGCCAGCCGTGTCTTCATGCCGGTGCTGTAGCCACCGGCCTGTTGGGCCAGCGCATGGTCGATGCCGAAGCGCCGGGCGGCGGCCATGATGCGCTCCCGCGCGTCGGGCCCTGATCCCAAGCCGTACAACTCGGCGCTGTAGGCCAGGTTGTCCGCTCCGCTGAGGCGGTCGTAGAGGGAGGGTTTTGCCGACACCACCCCGCAGCGCAAGCGCACCTCTGTGCCCTGGGTGGAGGGATCGAGGCCGAAGACCCGCACCGATCCCTCGTCGGGATCGAGCGCGCCGGTGATGATCCGGATGGCGGTCGTCTTGCCCGCGCCGTTGGGACCGAGCAGGACCGTGATCCGGCCGGTGGGCACATGCAGGTCGAGATCGATCAGCGCCGGGTTCGGTCCGAACGCCCGGCTCACCCCGCGCAGCTCGACTGCGCAGTCCGCGGGGGGTGACATCGATCCAGTATCGGCCCTCGGCGGGGGTATGCCCGTGCACCGGCGTACGCGGCACTACAGTCGTACGGGTGTTCGTCCTCGGCATCGATCCTGGGCTATCGCGCTGCGGCTACGGCTGCGTCGAGGCCGGCACACGGGCCCGGCCGGCTCGTGCGGTTGCGGTAGGGGTGCTCACCACCGCGCCCTCCGACCCCTTGCCCCAGCGGCTGGGGGAGCTACAGCGCGAGTTACGGGCACTCATCACCGAGTTGCGCCCGCAGGTGGTGGCGGTGGAGCGGGTGTTCTTCCAGGTCAACGTGCGCACGGCGATGTCGGTGGGTCAGGCCAGCGGGCTGGCGATGGCCGAAGCGGTCAACGGAGGTTGTGAGGTGGCACAGTACTCGCCGAATCAGGTGAAGGAAGCGGTGGCCGGCTCGGGCACCGCCGGCAAGGACGAGATCGAACGGATGGTGCGCACGCTGCTGGGCATCCACCACCCGTTGCGTCCCGTCGACGCCGCCGACGCCCTGGCCCTGGCGCTGTGCCACCTGGCGCATGCTCCCCGCCTCGCCAGCGTCGCCGCCGCCGGAGCGCGAGGGTGATCGGCTCGCTGCGGGGCACGCTCCTGGATCGAGGAGCGTCCGAGGTCCTGGTGGAGGTGGGTGGCATCGGCTACCGGGTGACGG
>JANMIX010000105.1:0-2045 GCA_031376015.1 Acidimicrobiia bacterium
GCGTCAAGTGTTGTTGGTGTTGGATAACTGCGAGCACGTCCTCGACGCTGCTGCTGACGTCATCGAAGCGATCCTCGCCCGATCGTCGACGGTGAAAGTCATCGCCACGAGCCGGGAAGGGTTGCAGGTCGCGGGTGAGCATCTGTGGCCGGTGCCGTCACTCGATGTCCGTGCCGGGACGAACTCGGCCGCAGTGGAGCTGTTCCTACAACGGGCTCGGGCCGTGAACCCCGCGTTCGGAATGGACACCGATGCCGACACTGCGGCCGTCACGGAGATCTGTACCCGTCTTGATGGGATCGCGTTGGCGATCGAGTTGGCCGCGGTGCGGATGGTGTCGATGAGCCCTCAGGATGTCCGCGACCGGTTGGGTGACCGGTACCGGCTCCTGTCAGGGGGCCGGCGAGGACTTGAACGCCACCAGACGCTGCGTCACGCGGTCAGCTGGTCCTACGACCTGCTCGGTGATGACGAACGGACCGTGCTGCAGCACGCGTCGGTGTTCGCGGGCGGGTTCGACCTCGCAGCCCTCACCTATGTGTGTGAGCGCTTCGACGACTTCGCAGTGCTGGACCTGCTCGACTCCCTCGTCCGCAAGTCGCTCGTGACGGCCGACCCGGCCGGCAGCCACACCCGCTACGGCCTGCTCGAAACGATCCGCCAGTTCGCCGAGGACCAACTCGCCGCCACCGGCACTATCGACGATGTCCGTGACCGTCACGCCCGTTACTACGCGGAGCAGGCCGTCGCCCACTGGGACATGTGGGAAGGGCCCGGGTATCGGGGAGCGACCGATTGGGTGGACGCGGAGTTGGCCAACCTGCGGGCCGGATTCCGGTGCGCGGCGGACCGCTCCGATCTGGTCACCGCCACGGCGATCGCCGCGCACACGGCCATGCTGGCTTTCTGGTTGATGGTGTTGGAGCCGATCGGGTGGGCCGAAGAGCTCATCCCTGCCGCCACCACCGCCGACATCGCGCAGCTGCCCCGCCTGTACACCGCCGCCGGCATGGCCGCTTATGTAGGACGGCGCGAGGCCGGTGCCGAGTGCTCGCGGACCGCCTTGCGTCTGGCTGCTAACGCGCGCTACGACCCGTTCCACCCCGCCCACACCCGGCGCTGGGCGGCGGGCGCGGAGGTCGTCGCCGGCGGAGACGTCGACCGCTACGTCGACGACATGTCCGCTCTGGCGGGTTACGAGGCGGGCCAGACAAGCGTTCCAGCCGAACAGTCGGGCCTCGGCCAGGTGATCGGTCTGGCCTGGCTGCTGTACATGCTGCCGGTTGCCGGGCGGGCCGAAGAAGCCCGCGCCATCGCCGCACAGGCGCTCGACGTCACCCGGGCCCACGCCAACCCCGTGTGGATCACGTTGACACTGTTGGGCGTCGGGCGGGCGTTCGCCGACACCGACCCGACCTGCGCCCGGGACGCCTTCCGCCAAGCGCTGACCCTCAGCCGCCAGGAGCGGATCCCGCTCTGGGAGGCCCGAGCCGCGTTCGAGTCGGCCGGCCTCGAAACCATCCATGGTGACCCCGACACGGGCCTGGACATGTTCGACGCCGCCGTCACCTCGAACCACCTGGCCGGCAACCTGCCGGACCTGGCCGCCGTCCTCGCCAGCCTGGCCGTGTACTTCGACCGGGCCGGGCAACCCGAGACCGCCGCCACCATCTATGGCACCACCCTTCATGCCGTCATCACCTGGGTGCCGAACCTTCCCGCCACCATCGAACATCTGCGCACCACGCTCGGCCAGGCCTGCTTCGACGAATGCGTCGCCGCCGGAGCGGCGATGGAGCTGGGCTACGCCGTGGCCTACGCCCGCACCCACATCCGACAGGCCCGATCCGAACTCGCGGTGCTGTCATAAGCAACGTGGCGAGGCCGTCGGGGACGGTGACTTTCCTCTTCACCGACATCGAGGGTTCGACGCGCCGGTGGGAGGCCGACTCGGAGGCGATGCGTGTGGCCTTGGCTGCGCATGATGCGTGCTGCGCGCCGCCGTCGAGGCGTACGACGGCTGGTTGTTCAAGCACATCGGTGAC
>JANMIX010000107.1:0-1778 GCA_031376015.1 Acidimicrobiia bacterium
CGGCTGGTCACCGGGTGGACCCGACGAAGGTGGAAGGCGAGATAGCTGGGAGCGTCCACCGCAGCAAGTGCGGCACGCGCCCGGCGCCGAGCGCGGTGGCGCACCAGGAAAGGGCGGCCCAGGCCGGCGAGGGCCAGTGTGGCGGCCATCGTCACGACCGCCGTCGCGATCGCAGGGGACGTCTCGGCCAGCAGCGCCACCGCGGGCACGATCACCACCGCGCCGACCACCGCGATCCGCCTGCGCTGTGCGAGTGCCGCCGCCGCCAACTCGGCGTCGCGGTGGGCGGCTTCGAGCCGAGCCGTCGCCTCGATCATCGGTGCGCCCGCGCCGCCGACGGCAAGTTGCGCCGCGTGACAGGCCGCCTCCGCAGCCTCGAGTTGCTCGGCGGCGTCCCAGAGCGCGTCCTGGTCGAGCGTCGCCAGCCGGGTGACGTCGTCGGGGATCGTCCCGCCCCTGGCATCCGCCGCCAGGCTTCGCAGCTCGGCCTCCACCTTGTGGCACCGCCCGGCGGCATCTTCGACGGCGCCGAGCAACGAGGACAGCTCAGCGGGCGGCTCGGACGGGACGGTCCGGGCCGGTTCGGCCAGCGCTGCAGTCAGTCGCACCTTCGGTGTCGACTGTTCCAAGGTCTGCACTCGCTCACCGGCGCGCTCCCATGCGTCAACGAGGAGCGAGGACCGCTCGGCGGTCTCCAACAGGTGCCTGTCGATCTCGGCCCCGCCGTCACCACGCTGCAGGGCGGAGGCCTCGGTGCGCCCCTGCTCCAGTTCTCGGCGCGCCGCCGCCAGCCGGCGCCGGGGCCCGTCCTGTTCGGCCTGGGCCAGCTCGGCGGACACCACTGCGATGCGGCCGCGTGCACCGTCGAGGCGGCGTCGTTGTTCCATCGCGACGGCCAGCCGATCGGCAATCCCGTCCAGATCTGCCTGCACCGTGCTCAGCGCGGGATGGGTGCCCACGAGCGTGCCGTATGCCAGCCCCAGCTCGGCCGGCGCGGGGAGCACCAGGGCCCGCAACTCGGCTTCGCTCATGGCCACGGTGCCCAGCGGCGGGAGAGCCGGCCCTCCATCGTCGAGGTAACGGCAGTCCCCATCGCGCGCCACGAACTCCACGGGACGTCCGGTGCGGTCGAGGTAGCGCAGCGTCGTGTCCGGCCCGGACCCCGTGAGGGCGCCGACGAGGCTCTCGAGCAGGGCTCGCCGTTCCAGCAGGCCGATGCCGGTCAGCGCGGTGAACTGCTCGTGAAAGCGGACGCGAAGCTCCGATGCGTCCGTGCACAGCATCAGTTCGTCCAGGCGCATCTTCCGTGTCGCTCCTGCGGGCGTTGCGGTGACCCAGAGTGGTCATCTTCCGGAAGTGTCGGCGGAGCCGGCGGTCACCTGAAGTGGTGCTTTGGCGGAGCGGTTGTTCCTCTTTCGCCTCATCGGACCGCTCCTGCGGCCGATAGTCCCGTAGTGGAAGCCGCGCGCGTTCGCTCATCGGTACGGGCGAAGGACCGGGTTCGCACGGCCGGAATTCCGGCGCGGATGGTCGTTGCGGTCGTTTTGCTGGCCACCAGCCCCCTCGCCGAACGGGCCACCGACGCCGATCGCACTCGACTCGGACTGTGGCTGGCCGCCGCCTGGCTTCCCGCGCTCACAGTGGCGGGCGTCGCCCTGCAGCGGGGACGGCGAACCGCCGCCGACGTGATGGTCATGGTCCTCGACCTGGCCCTGATGGTGCTGGTCTGGGACTCCTTGTCGCTGGATCTGACGACGCTGCTCGTGGCGCTGGTGCTG
>JANMIX010000109.1:0-1844 GCA_031376015.1 Acidimicrobiia bacterium
CGCCTCCCGCCAGCACCACCGACAGGCACGCCCATGTTCCCTGGTCGGTGACGACCTCATAGGCGTCACCAGTCGGGCGCACGGCTGAGACCGTGGTGTGGGTCGACACGGGGGCGTCGATCTCCCGCGCGTAGCGGTCGATGAAACCGACGATCTCGCCGCCGGTCATGAACCCATCGGGATCGTCGCCCTTGTAGCTCAGCCCGGGGAGGATGGTCTGCCAGTTCGGGGTCAGCAAGGTGAAGGAGTCCCAGCGTTGTGTCCGCCAGGAGGCAGCCACGTCACCCTTCTCGAGCACCACGTGATCGATGCCCCGATCCGACAGTTGTTTGCTCATGGCCAGCCCGCTGTGACCGCCACCGATCACGACCGCGGTGGTGGTCCGAGCGCCCGGCATCGGCCGAGTGTAGGCACGAGGTCAGCCTGCAGCGGATCGCCACCGAGCGCAGCAACCGCCCGCTGCGGTCGGGCGTGGCATGACCAGGGCTTGGCATGGTGAGCGCGTCGCTGGTCACGCGGTCGCCGGCACGCGGGGCGGACACGTGTGCAGCGTCGCGTGGGCGCGTTCGAGCGCGGCAGGGTCTTTGGTCCCAACCTCGGAGCATTCGGCCGCCGCCACTTGCGACCCGGCGACGCCCGGCTGTCACACCTGGTTGTCGCCACGTGGCACGCTTCTCCGACTGTGGCGAGTGGCCTATCCGTGAGGAGTTGACATGGACGACATCGAGGCGATCCGGCAACTGAAGGCGCGCTACTTCCGCACGATGGACACCAAGGACTGGGACGGCATGCGGCAGGTGTTCACCGACGACGTGGTGATCGACACCAGCGAGGCCGGGGGTGCCGTCATCACGGGTGCGGAGGAGTTCATGGCGTTCCTGAAGGACGCGCTCGGCGGCGCCGTTACCGTGCACCAGGGCCACATGCCGGAGATCGAGGTGACCTCGGCGACGACGGCGACGGGGATCTGGGCCTTGAACGACATCGTGATCTGGCCCAACGGCCTTCGCCTCGACGGCTACGGGCACTACGACGAGACTTACGAGAAGGAGGCCGGTGGTTGGCGGATCAAGTCCTCCAAGCTGACCCGCTTGCACACGGACTTCGTGGTGCCGGAGGAGGGCTGATGTCGACGGGGGTGGTGACCGGCGGAGCCTCGGGGTTCGGACGGGCGCTGGGCGAGCGGTGCGCGGCGCTCGGGATGGATGTCGTGCTGGCCGACCTCGATGGTGAGCGTGCCGCGGCGGAGGCTTCCCGCCTCGCCGCCGCGCACGACGTGGCGGCGATGGGCTTGGCCGTCGACGTGGCCGATGCGGCTTCTGTCGATGCGGTCGCATCGGCCGTGGAGGAGCGCTTCGGCGCCGCCGACTTGGTCGTGTCGAATGTTGGCGTGCAACTCTTCGGTTCCGTTGAAGCCTTCACCGACGACGAGTGGCGCTGGCTGCTCGACATCAACGTCACCGGCTCGGCGCGGGTCGCCCGCACCTTTCTCCCCCTGCTCCGACGGGCCGAGCACGGCCGCCTGGCGTTCACCACCTCGTCGTCGATCATGGACCCCGCCAGCCGGCTCGGCGCCTATCAGGCGAGCAAGTTCGCCGTCTGGGGTCTGGCCGAGACCCTCCGCCTGGAGCTGGCCGGTGACGGCATCGGTGTGAGCGTGATCTTCCCGTCAGGAATGCTCACCCGCCACCTCGAGACGAGTGAGGCGGCTCAGCCCGGCCACCTTCGCCGCCCCATCGCCAACGACGGCGACTTCGACGTCATGATCGCCAGCAACCCCGGCATGGCATCGATGCTCGCCACACCCGAAGACGCCGCGGCCGGGGATCACCGCGATCGTCGGG
>JANMIX010000112.1:0-1548 GCA_031376015.1 Acidimicrobiia bacterium
TGGACTCGTCCGCTGGCACCCGCGTACAAATCGCTGGTGCCGGCCAACCGCCCGGCAACAGTTCCGCTTGCAACTCGGCCGGTAATAATTCGGCAAGGCCGGCTGCTAGAGCGGAGTTCGGAACGGTGTAGCGATTGCATAGTCTTGGGTCGAGGAGGTCTGAGTCATGCGACCCATCAGCAACGACCTGCGGCTGCGCATTCATGAGGCGTGTCAGTCGGGCGAATCGACCGCCGAGATCGCCGAGCGGTTCACCGTCTCGACGGCCTTCGTCCGCCGTCTCGAGCAGCGGTTCCGCCTCACCGGTTCGCTCGCCCCACGCCCCGGCCGTGGTGGCCGACCCGCCGCCCTCGCCGGCCACGACGAGGCGTTGCACCGGGCGGTGCGGGACTATCCCGACGCCACCCCCGCCGAACACCGCGACCGCCTGCGTCTGCCCGTGTCGCGGGTCACGGTTTGGCGTGCCTTGCAACGGCTGCGGCTGACCCGCAAGAAGAAGTCCACGCATGCCGCCGAGCGTGACCGCCCCGACGTGGCGGAGGCCCGCCGGCACTGGCCCGACGTCGCGGCCGGCGTGCCGGCCGCGAACTGGGTGTTCATCGACGAAACCAGTGCGAACACCGCGATGCAGCGCACCCACGGCTACGCCCCGGCCGGCGAGCGGGTGGTCGCGGCGGTGCCGCTGGGGGGTTGGCAGGCGGTCACGTTCGTCGGTGGACTGACGGCCGGCGGGCTGGTCGCGCCGTGGGCGTTCGAGGGGGCGATGACCGGGGCCTGGTTCGTGGCCTACGTCGAACAGGTCTTGGTGCCGGCGTTGCGGCCGGGGATGGTGGTTGTGCTGGACAACCTACCGTGCCACAAGGTGGACGGTGTGGAGCGGGCGATCGCGGCTGCGGGCTGCCGGGTGCTGTACCTGCCGCCGTACAGCCCCGACCTGAATCCGATCGAGAACGCCTTTGCGAAGTTGAAGCAGGGGCTGCGCAGCTGGGCGGCCCGGACCGTGGCGGGGGTGTACGCGGCACTCCGCGCCCTCGTACCCCGCTTCGACCCGGTCGAATGCCTCAACTACCTTCGCCATGGCGGTTATGCTACCGCTACAGCAGCCTGAACTTTGCTTTAACAACTATCTACTAACAACTATCAAACCCGCCCCCACCCGATTGACGCCACCGGGGCTGCGTGCGAGAATGGCGGTGCCGCCCACCTCCGAGGCCCGCCGATGGCGAAAGACCGACCTAGCCCGACGCTGGCCGACTATGTCGTGACCGCGCTTAGCCCCGCCCTCATCATCGGCCTGGTCGCTAGCCTGGCGTTTTTTCTCATCGAAGTCTTGTACATCGGCGATTTCGTCGGCCGGATGTACTGGACCTTTTTCTTCTTCAGCGTGGCAGCCGTGCTGGTCGCGCGCATCGCCATCGAACTCGATCGGGGTCGTGCGCGGGCTTACGCCCTCGTCCTCGGGGCGGCCACGTTCCTCGCCCTGCTCCAGTTCGTGCAGCACACGGGGCCAGCCGCCGCGTTTGGCTGGCTCATCAACATCGCGCTCAT
>JANMIX010000601.1:0-4747 GCA_031376015.1 Acidimicrobiia bacterium
GGAGAAGCCCTTCGCCGTGCTGTGGTCGGTGCAGCTCTACGCCGATGTGTTCGATGTGTGGGCCAACGCCGGCATCCTCGCCATCGGCGGCGACTGGTTCGACGTCAACTACTACTCGGGCCGCCGGCCCTACCGCTACGACCCGTTCTCCGACGGCACCATGGCCGCCAACATGCTGGCCGAGTTCTACTGCAAGAACATGGCCGGCCGGCCCGCGGATCACGCCGGGATCACCATCCACCCGACCATCGGAGGTCGCGCCACCAAACGGCACCTCGGCATCGTCGTGCCCGAGGTGCGGGCCAACCTCAACAACGCCAACCTGGTGCAGGCCAAGGTGAAGGCGTGCACCAACGGTGCCGACGTGCCAGTGGTGTCGAGCTACAAGTCCGACATCGAAGCCGCCACGGTGCAGACCCAGGCCACGATCTCGAAGATGATCAACTCGAAGGTCACCACCATCGCCTGCATGTGTGACCCGATCGCCCCGGCCTTCCTCACCACCGGTGCCTCGCAGTCGGGCTACTACCCCGAGCACCTCATCCCCGGCATCGGCGACATGGACTACGACCTCGTCGGCCGCCTGTACGACAAGCAGCAGTGGCTGCACGCCTTCGGGCCCAGTCAGTTCCCGGTGCCGGTGCCGCTCGACGACTCCGACACGGGCCGCGTGTGGCGGGCGGAGGGCAAGTCGGGTCACCCGTGCGGGGGCAACGGCTGCGGCCTCATCTGGTCCCACTTCGCGTTGCTGGGTACCGGGCTGCAACAGGCCGGACCGAGGCTCACGCCGCTCACCTTCGAGCGCGGAATCCTCAGTTCACCTCCGAGCGGTGGTATCGACCCCCGCACCGTGCTGGCCAAGTTCGGCCCCAACGACTACACCGCGCTGTCCGACGCCAAGATCATCTACTGGAACCCGGTGGGCACCTCACCGGTGGACGGGAAGTCGCAGGGTGCCTATGTGGCCCTTGACGGCGGCCGCCGCTACCAGCCCGGCCAGATTCCCTCGAACCTGATGGCCAAGATCCCCGTTCGGTGAACGACGCGCTCGGCGCCGTACGGCGCGTCCTCGCTCACCCCCGCTACGGGGCACCGTTGAAGGTGGTGGCCGCCTACGTGCTGCTGGTGGAGGTTCTCCTCCAACTGCTGCTCGGCAAGGTGCCGATCCTGGGGATCGGCCGGGGCGAGCAGGAGATCCCCCGGGAGATCTTCCTTCACGGCATGGTCATCGGCTCGCTCTACGCGCTGGTGGCCATGGGCCTGATCCTCATCTACCGGGCCAACCGGGTCATCAACTTCGCCCAGGCCCAGTTGGGCTCGGTGCCGGCGGTGATCGCGCTGATCCTGGTGGCCAAGCGAGGGATGCCCTACCTGCTGGCCATCCCCATCGTGCTGATCGGCGGCGCGCTCCTCGGGGCGGTGTCGGAGGTGGGCCTGATCCGCCGCTTCTCCAACGCTCCCCGGCTCATCCTCACGGTGGTCACCATCGGGCTCGGGTTCCTGCTGTTGATCCTCGAGTTCTATTCGAAGCAATGGGTCGGTGGGTCACTCGTCGACACCATCAACCTGCAGTTCCCGACACCGTTCCAGCACCTGTCGTTCCGCATGGGGGTGAAGACCTTCACCGGCGACCACGTGATGGCGGTGGCCGTCACCGGCGCGGCGGTGGCCGGGTTGAGCGCGTTCTTCCGGTTCACCGACATCGGCATCGCCGTGCGGGCCTCGGCCGAGAACGCCGAGCGGGCCTCGCTGTTGGGCATCCCGGTGAAGCGGGTGTCGACCATCGTCTGGATCCTGGCGGCCACACTCTCGGCCGTGGGCGTGTTCTTGCGGGCGCCGCTCACCGGTCTGCCGCTGACCGGGTTCGTGGGCCCCACGATCCTGCTGTACGGCCTGGCCGTGGCCGTCATGGCCCGCATGGAGAGCCTGCCCACCGCCTTCTTGGCCGGCATGTTCGTGGGCATCGTCGAGCAGGCCACCGTGTTTTCCACCAACCGCTCCGCCTACGCCGACGCGGCCATGTTGGTGCTGGTCCTGGCCGCGCTGCTCTTGCAGCGCAACCGTCTTTCGCGGGCGTTGGAGATGGGAGCCTCGAGCTGGCAGGCGGTGCGCGAGGTGCGGTCCATACCCTCGGAACTGCGCCGATTACCGGAGGTGGTCGAGACCCGCCGGGGCCTGCTGCTGGCCCTCGGCGCGCTGGTGGTGGGCATACCCTTCACCCTCGGCGACGCCAATACCCCCAACGCCACCATCGTGGTGATCTACGCCATGATCGGCGTGTCGCTGGTGATCCTCACCGGCTGGTCGGGCCAGATCAGTCTGGGCCAGTACGCCATCGCCGGGGTCGGTGCCGCCACCGCCGGCGGCCTTGCCGCCAACCACGGTTTCGACTTCTTCGTGACGCTGGTGGCGGGGGCGCTGGCCGGCCTCGTCATCGCGGTGCTCGTGGGTCTGCCCGCCCTGCGGATCCAGGGCCTGTTCCTGGCGGTCACCACGCTGGCCTTCGCCTTCACCGTGCAGAGCCTGCTCACCCGCGACGACTTGGGCTGGCTCCTGCCCGCCAGCGGCAAGCTCGTGAACCGGCCCGTGCTGTGGAACCGCATCGACCTCAACACCGACAGCACCATCGGGCCGTTCCACCTCAGCCCCGATGCCAAGTTCTTCTACGTGTGCGTGTTGTTCCTGCTGCTCGTCATGGGTATGGCCCACTCGCTGCGGCGCCTGCGCTCAGGGCGGGTGCTGCTCAGCGTGCGCGACAACGGCCGTGTGGCCCAGGCCTTCGGTATCAACCTCGCCCGTACCCGGCTGGCCGCGTTCGCGGCGTCGGGCGCCATCGCCGGTCTGGCCGGCGCGTTGCTGGCGTACCAGAACCAGGCCTTCGCGGATAACCAGTTCGCCCCCGAGAAGTCGATCCAACTGTTCGTGATGGCGGTGATCGGAGGGATGGGTTCGTTGCCCGGCGCGGTACTCGGCGCGGTGTTCATCAAGGGCATCCCGCTGCTGCCCGGCCTCGCCGATGTGCAGCAGATCGAACTGCTGACCTCGGGCCTCGGTCTGCTGGTGTTGCTGAACTTCCTTCCCGGCGGCCTGGCCGAGGGCATGTACCGGGTCCGTGACTCCTGGCTGCGGCGCGTGGCGCTGCGCAACGGGATCCACGTGCCGAGCCTGCTGGCCGACGCCCGTGAGCCGGGCGGTGACGCCGAGCGCGACGGCACTCCCGACGGAGTGCCCACGGGCGCGGACGCCGCCGAGCTGGTCGACGCCAGCGCCGAGGGAGAGCCGGCGGGGGTCATCCCGTGAAGGCGCTGCGCCAACGCTTCGCGTCCGCGGTCGAGGGCCAGGACGTGTTTCCACTTCTGGTGCTGTTCGGGCTGTTCTTCTTCGACGAGTTCGACACGGCCGCCTACAACGTGCTGGCCCCCAACATCCAGGAGGCATTCGACCTCACCGACCGGGCCTTCGGCTTCCTGGTCATCCTCAACCTCACCGTGGTGCTGTTGCTGGCCGTGCCGGTGGGCTTCTACGGCGATCGCCTTCCCCGCCGGAAGCTGGTGATCGCCGGCGCGGTGCTCGCCGGGGCGTTCTCCTGCCTCACCGGGTTCGCCCCCGCCCTCGGGTTCCTCGTGGTGGTGCGGTTGGGCAACGGCGTGGGTCGCCTGATGAACGACTCGATCCACAACTCGCTGCTGGCCGACTACTACACGCCCTCGGTGCGGCCCAAGGTGTTCGCCACCCACCGCAACGCCGTGTACTTCGGCACGATCGTGGGTTCGGCCTCCGCCGGTCTGCTGGCGGCGTTGTTCAACTGGCGGGTGGCTTTCGGCGTGCTGGTGGTGCCGATCCTGCTCACCGCGTTGCTGGGCGCCACCAAGCTGCACGACCCCGTGCGCGGTGGCACCGACGATCCCGACGCCGCCGCGGAGGTCGAGGCCGACGACCCGGTCGACTTCGCCGAGGCCCGCCGCATCCTGTTCTCGGTCAGGACGCTCAAGCGCCAGTACACGGCCTGGCTGTTCATCGGGGCGGGCCTCGTGCCGCTGGCCTATCTGCTGCCGCTGATGCTGAAGAAGGACTACGACGTCGACGAGTTGGGCCGGGGGCTCATCGCCGCGGTGAACGCGGCCGCCACCTTCCTGGGAGTGCAGCTGGCCGGCCGGTGGACGATGGGCTGGCTGGGCAAGGGGCCCGGCGAGCCCCTCAAGCGATCCGGTCTGGCCCTGGTGGGGGTGGGCATCGGGCTCGCCCTGGTGGCAGCGTCGCCGACGCTGGTGCTCGTGGTGCCGTTCGCGTTGGTCACCAGCTTCGTGGCCGGCATGTTCTACCCGCCCTTCTTCGTCACCCAGGCGTTGGTGTCGCCGGCGCGGGTGCGCACCCTGTCGTTCAGCTTCGGCTCGCTCTTCCTCGTCGCCGGGGTGTGGGGCCTCTACCTGTTCCCCGGCGTGGCCGCCGTCTCCGACAACTCCGGCAACCGGTGGGGCCTCGCCGCCACCGTGCCCTACTGGATCATCGGCGGGCTCGTCCTGCGATCGGCGCACCGGTTCGTCGCGCCCGACGCGGAGCGGGCCTTCGCCATGCTGGCCACCGCCGCCGCCAACCGTCGCAGCCGGGAGAGCGGAGCGCAGACGGCACTGCTCACCTGCCGCGGGGTGGAGGTGGCCTACGACACCGTGCAGGTGCTCTTCGGTATCGACATGGAGGTGCAGCCCGGCGAATGCGTCGCTCTCCTTGGCACCAACGGCGCCGGCAA
>JANMIX010000200.1:0-1835 GCA_031376015.1 Acidimicrobiia bacterium
ATCACCTCGGGCACCGGGATCACCTCGGGCCGCGGGATCACCTCGGGCTGTGGGATCAGGAGGTGCTCGAACCCGGCCCGGAAGCGCAGTGCGTCAGGGTGCACCACCCGCCGTCGGGTGGTTGCCTTCTTCGACGGACGCAGACCCATCCCCGGCCCCCCTCAGTGCTGGACGGACGGCGGGGAGCCACATCGAGATCATGGCTGTGCCTCGACCCCGCCGCCGACATGCCGCAATTGTCGGAGTGGGTCTATCACGCGCGTCCGGTGCAGGGGCCGGGGGTTGCGCGGTCGCCGCGTGGACCGTCGGGTCAGAGAGGGGCGCGCCACATGATCAAGCAGCGAGGGCAGGAGAAATGCTGGACCCGGCCCACAAGGTCGACCAGATCGAGCATGCCGGCGTTGCGGCAGGACGGGCACTGGGTTTCCTCGGTTCCCGCGTCCTCGGTCCGCATGTCCGGCACCGCTCGCAGCACAGGTGCGGCGTGGGTGAGGGTGGAGGAGGGCCTGAGCGCCGACGCAGGCCCGACCTCGGATTCGGGTGGCGACGGCGCGACCGGTTCCGGCGGCGCGGGCGACGGTGTCTCCGTGCCGCTCCTGGCTTGTTCCGCTCGCTGCAAGCGCTCCGAAAGTGACATCCCCACGCTCCTTGCCCGCCCCAACTGAATCCGGCAAATGGTAGCGAACGCGACGGTGATGTCCATGGTCTCTTGGGGTTCTAACCTCTGCGCTCCCGGGCGTGTAGCTCAGTTGGCTAGAGCGCTGCCCTTACAAGGCAGATGTCGGGGGTTCGAGTCCCTCCACGCCCACCCAGTTTCCTGGTCAGCGACGTGCGGGTCGTCCGCCTGGTCGTCGGTTTCGCCCCGCGCCCCGCGGAAAACCCGCGGGATCCAGCGGGATGCGGCGTCATCGGCGGTCACGGAGGCGAACGAATCGAGACGGGCCAGCGAGCGCGTCGTGCTCGTCGGCAGGCGAGCTTGCCCGTTCACCAGCACGAGATGGGTGACCAGCTCCGGTCGGCCCGCCGCGACGAGCAACGACATCCGCGCGCCGGTGTCGAACGAGAGCAGGACGGCCGGGCCGAGCCCGGCCGCGCCGACCACCGCGTGGAAGTCATCAACCCAGGCGCTGAGCGACGAGGACTGCAGGTCCGGGGACGGGTCCGACAGTCCAGTCCCGCGGCGATCGAAGAGCAGGACCCGCGAGAACCCCGCGAGGTCGTCCACGAACCGGTGCCACGGTCCGTCGCCTCCGCAGCTGATATATACTCCAAGTCGTTCAATGCATATACGGAGGACGGGATGGCCAAGACGCTGATCGACATCGATGACGCCGAGTTGGCGCGGGCCCAGCGAGCGCTGCGGACCACGACCAAGAAGGACACCGTGAACCGGGCACTCGCCGAGGCCACCGCCCTCGCCGCGCGGCGTCGGGATCTCGAGCGGCTCATCGAAGGGCGACTCGCCGATCTCGGCGACGGCGAGCTCATGACTCGTGCATGGCAGCGGTAGCGCGCTACCTCGCCGACAAGAGCGCACTCGGCCGCCTCCATCACCCACAAGTCGCCGCCGTCCTCGCGCCGCTCATCGAGGCTGGCCTGGTGGCCACCTGCCCGATGATCGAGTTCGAGGTGCTCTGGTCGACCCGCTCACCGCAGGAGTTCGACGAGGTCCGGACCGACCGCGGCCTCGGCTACGAGTGGCTGCCGATCGAGGACGTCGACTGGCGCCGAGCGATCGATGTCATGGCCGAGCTGTGGTCCAGCAGCCGCGCTCGATCGGTTCCTCTACCGGACCTCCTCATAGCCGCCACGGCCGAACGCCATCGCGTCACCGT
>JANMIX010000201.1:0-6433 GCA_031376015.1 Acidimicrobiia bacterium
GCGCTCGCGCGTCGCCACGAGCGACGATGCCCTCGCGCTGCTGGCCGAGGCCGAACGGCTCGCCCACATGGGCTCGTGGCGGTGGAACGTCGACGCCGAGGTCATCGAGTTGTCTACCGAGCTCTACCGGATCTACGGCGAGGATCCGGACAGCCCGCCGCAGGCATTCGATCACTTCACCGAGCGCGTCCATCCCGACGACCGGGACCGCGTGATCGCGACCCTCCGGGCTGCGGTCGCCAGCGGCGAGCCCTACGAGCACGAGTACCGCGTGCAACGTTCCGACGGAACGATCCGTTGGGTGCTCAGCTGGGGGGAGGCGCTGGAACGGGTCGAGGGCAAAGGGAGGGTGCTGGGCGGCTTCCTCCAGGACGTGACCGACCGTCACCGGGCCGAGGAGCGCCGCCAGCGGGCCCAGAGCCAGCTCGAAACGCACCGTCAACTTCTCGAAGGGCTCGTGCGGGGGCAGGCACTTCCCGACGCCCTCGCCAGCCTGTGTACCGACCTCGAAGCTCGCTTCGAAGGGGCCCGCTGCACCGTGCAACTGACCGACGACGACGCTGGCATCCTTCGGCTCGCCGCCGCCCCGTCCTTCGCAGAGACCTTCAGAACAGCCATCGACGACCTTCCCATCGTGCGAGGCCTGTGCCCGTGTTCGACGGTGGCAGCGACGGGCCGAGCGGTGGTCCTGGAGGATTTGAGAACTGATCTCGTCATGGCTCCCTTCTTCGACGTCGCCGAGGAGGCCGGCGTTGTGTCGGTCTGGTCGTTGCCCCTCAAGGACCGAGATGACGAGGTCATCGGAACGTTCGCGATGTACCGCAATCGGCCGCACGTTCCCGGTGAGGAGGAGGTGGAGACCCTCACCGCTGCGGCCAACATCGCGGCGCTAGCCGTTGAACGACATCGCCGGGAAGAGGCAACGCTGCTCGCGACCCAGACCGACCTGCTCACTCAACTGCCCAACCGGGTGCGCTTCCGTGCGCTGGTCGCCGCCGCTTTGGCGGAGCAACAACCACACGTCACGATCCTCTTCTGCGGTCTTGACCGCTTCAAGTGGATCAACGACTCGATGGGGCACGCCACCGGCGATCGCGTGCTGGTCGAAGTGGCCCAACGCCTCCAGGACACCCTCGGCCTCCTGCATCCCCTGTCGCGCTTCGGCAGCGACGAGTTCACCGTGCTGGTGCACGACCCGACCCCGGCTCGGGTGACCTCCATGGTCGAGCGCCTCCACAGTGCCTTCGCCGAGCCGTTCCTCGTTGAGGGCGGCGAGTTCTTCCTCACCGTGTCCATCGGGATCGCCCAGAGCAACGGCACGGTGACCGATGCCGAAGATCTCCTCCGCGATGCCGATGCTGCGATGCAGGCCGCCAAACAACGAGGAGGAGCCCGCCACCTCATCTTCGACCAGGGAATGCGGGAACGTGCGGTGGCCCGGCTCACCCTTGAGAGCGAGTTGCGCAGAGGCCTCGAGCGCGCCGAGTTCGAGATGTTCTTCCAACCCATCATGAACCTCCGCACCGGCACATGGATCGGTGTCGAGGCCCTGGTGCGCTGGCGGCATCCGCAACGCGGGATCGTCGGACCCGACGAATTCATCGACCTGGCCGAGGAGACCGGCCTCATCATCCCGCTGGGTCAGCAGATCCTGGACATGACCATCGAGCAGATGGCGGCGTGGCAGGCAGATGACATCGACGTCGAGGTGGCCATGAACATCTCCGCCGTGCAGCTGTCCGACCCCCTCATCGGAACGCACCTGGCGAATGCGCTGGCGGCCCACAAGGTCGCCGCATCCCGGCTCGTGCTCGAGATCACCGAGACCGCAGTCATGGTCGAGCCCGAGTTCGCCCAGATGGCCCTGCAGAACATCGCGGCGCTGGGGGTACGCCTGGTCATCGACGATTTCGGGACCGGCTACTCCTCCATCGCCCGCCTGTCCGAACTCCCGGTCGTAGGGCTGAAGGTCGACCACCGCTTCACCAGCGGGCTGGGTGTGCAGGACAGCATGGAGAGCATGGTGGCGGCGATCATCGATTTGGGGCATGCCCTCGACCTCACGGTGGTGGCCGAGGGGGTCGAGACCCCCGAGGCGCTCGAGATCCTCCAGCGCCTCGGCGCCGAATACGCCCAGGGATTCCATCTGGCCCGCCCCGCAGAGGCCGCGGAACTGCGCGTGGCGCTTCAGGGGCCCGGGCCCGATGTGCTCGACCTGGCCAGCCGCTGATCCCTGGCAAGCTGACCACCTACTCGATCGACGGAGGATCCGATGTCCCGCGCTCTCGATGCCGCCCGCGACCTGCGACTGACCCTTGCCGCGCTGGCCGATACCGCGGACCGCACCAAGCCGCTGGGCCATGAGATCGTCGACCACCTCGTCGAGGCCGAGTTGCACGCCCTCATGGCGCCCCGGGAGGTCGGGGGTCTGGAAGCGCCGCTGACCGAGGCACTGGAGGTCTACCGGGAACTGAGCTGGGCCGACGGATCGACCGGTTGGTGCGCCATGGCATCAGCCACCACGATCGCCTTCTTCGGCGCGTGGGCCTCCGACGAGGCTGCCTCCACGATCTTCGCCAACGGGGTCCCTCTCACCGCCGGGCAGTTCGCCCCCAACGGCACGGCGAAGCCCGACGGCGACGGCTACGTCGTGAACGGTGAGTACCAGTTCGGCAGCGGTATCGACCATGCCCACTGGGTCGGTGCCGGCACGATCACGGTGGTTGCCCCTGGGGAGAGCCCGGCGTTGCGCTTCGTGCTGATGCCCGCCGACGCGGTGCAGCCGACGGGCAACTGGGACGTGCTGGGCCTCGAACCCACCGCCAGTTGGGACTACTCGGTGCGCGACGTATGGGTACCGGAGGGTGCGACCTTCGACTTCTTCGCGCCGGTTCGCCATCGGGGCGGCCCCTCCTTCGACTTGGGCGTGCTCGCCCTCACGGCGGTGGGCCACGCCGGCTTCGCCCTTGGCATCACGCGACGGGCCATCGACGAACTGGTGGCGGTGGCCCGGGGCAAGTTGCGGCTGGGCGCCAGCCAGGTCCTCGCCGAGCAGGACCGGTTCCTGGTGGACTTGGCCACGCTCGAGTCCCGGTACCGCGCCATGGACGCATGGATGACCGCCACCGTGGCGGAGGCAGAAGCGGCGGCCATGGCGGGCGCCGTGACCCCGGCGCTGCTCAACACGTTGCGTCAGGCCACGGTGTTCGTCACCCACCAGGGAGCCGACATCGTGCGCACCGCGTATCTGCGTGCCGGGTCCGGCGCATTACGGGCCGGCCCGCTCAACCGTGCCTTCCGCGACATCCACGCCGGGACCCAGCACTTCTTCGCCAGCGATGCCGCCACCCTCGACATGGGCCGCGACCTGATGCAGGGCCCTCAGTGAGCGCCGCCCGCCGCGTCGCCCTGGTGAGCGATGCATCGTTCTACGTCGGGCCCGACCTGGCCCGGCTGCTGGCCCATCGGGGCCACGATCTGGTGCTGGGCGATGCCAGTGCGGAATTGGTGGCCGAGTTGCAGGCCGCCGGTGCCGCGGTGGAGGTGGTCACCGGGGGTCGCAAGCTGGAGGACCCCCACGCGTCGGCCCGGCTGGTGGAGGCCGCGCTTGAGCGGTTCGGGCGCATCGACGCCGCCGTCGCCGCCACCGGGCGCATCGTCGTCGGTCGCTTCCTCAAGTCGAGTGCCGAGGACCTCGCCGTCGTGCTGAATGGCTGCATCGAGGCTCCGTATCACTTCCTGCGCGCGGTGGTGCCGGTCATGGTCGAGCAGGGTGAGGGCCAGGTACTCGTGCTCACCAGCGCGGCAGGAGCACGGCCGACGCCGGGCGCCCCGCTCTACTCCGCAGCACGGGCGGGCGCCACGATGCTCATCAAGAACGTGGCCGCCGAGGTGGCGGCGACCGGGGTGCAGGTCAACGCCGTCGGCACCAACTTCATGGACTTCCCGGCCTTCCTGGCCGCCAATCGGGTCGTCGATGAGGAGAGCCGCCAGAAGGTGGAAGCCCAGGTGCCCATGCGACGTCTGGGCGGTATGGATGAACTGGCCAACTTCTGTGCCGTCTTCGTCGACGGCACCAGCCGGTTCACCACCGGTCAGTTCGTGGCGTACGCCGGAGGTTGGGCCTGAGCCGTCGCCGGCCCCGGCCCACCCCTGACGGTCTCAGACCCGCTGGATCAGAGTGCCGGTCCCCATGCCGCCGCCGCAGCACATGGTGATCATTGCGATCTCCTTGTCGGTGCGCTCCAGTTCGTGCAGCGCCTTGGTCACGAGCACGCACCCGGTGCTACCGAGCGCATGACCGAGGGCGATGGCGCCGCCGTTGGGGTTCACCTTCGACATGTCGGCCTTCGTGGCCTGTTCCCAGGCGAGCACCACTGCAGCGAATGCCTCGTTGATCTCCACGACGTCCACATCGCCCAGGGTCATACCGGCGCGGCCCAAGAGCCGATCGGTGACCGGGATGGGCCCTTCGAGCATGAGCACCGGGTCGCAGCCGACAAGGCAGGTCTGCAGAATGCGCGCACGCGGTCGCAGGCCCAACTCTGCCGCCTTGTCGGCCGACATGACCACGACGGCGGAGGCGGCGTCGGCGATCTGACTGCTGTTGCCGGCGGTGTGGATGCCGTCGGGTCGGGCCACCGGCTTGAGGTTGGCGAGCGCCTCCATGCTCGTGTCGCGCAGCACCTCGTCCCGGGCGAAGGTCACGGTGGCGTCCAGACGCTTGCCGTCCTCGTCGAGTTGCACCGCCTCGACGGGCAGGATCTGAGTCTCGAACCGGCCTTCGTCGACCGCGCGCCGAGCCCGCAACTGTGACTCCAGGCCGAGCTCGTCGGCCATCCGCCGGGTGAGGCCGTACTTCTCGGCGATCCGCTCGGCGCCCTCGAACTGCGAGGTGTACTCGTAGTGGGCGGCATAGGTCCGGTTCACCGGTTTGCCGTGACCCGCAGCCGCGCCGTCGCGAGCGTTCGAACCGAGCGGAACCATGCTCATGTTCTCCACGCCGCAAGCCATGGCCACGTCCTCGGCCCCGGACGCCACGAGGCCCACGGCCAACGTGAGGGCCTGCTGGGATGACCCGCAGGCACTGTCCACGCTGGTGCAAGCCACCTCCATGGGAAGCCCCGCCGCCAACCAGGCGTTACGGGTGATGTTGCCGGATTGCGCACCGACCTGATCGATGCAACCACCGACGACCTGGCCCACCAGTGACGGGTCCACGCCGGCCCGGGCCAGCGCCGCTGCCTGCACGGCACCCAGCACGTCGAGCGGATGGGTGTTGGCCAGCGTGCCGTTCTTCCTCCCGATGGCGGTACGAACGGCCTCGACGATCACGACTTCACGCACGGCTTCCTCCAAAACGTTCCTGTGGACCCCGTCGACGCTACGCCACCGGACCCGCGTTGCGGCAGTCCACGACTGCGCGTGGTGAGCGTTCGAGCCCGTATCCTGGCCAGGCACCCCTGAACGGAGACGATCCAGATGCCCTCACGCGAACTCGACTTCGAGATCTTCGACGCTGACACCCACATGTACGAGACGCCCGACGCACTGACCAAGTACCTCCCCCGTGAGTACGAGGGCATCGTCTCCTACGTCGAGGTGGAGGGGGGCCGCACCAAGATCGCGGTGAAGGGCAAGGTCAGCGAGTACATCCCGAACCCCACCTTCGAGAAGGTGGCGGCACCGGGCGCACAGCAGGCCTACTTCAAGCACGGCAACCCCGAGGGCAAGAGCCGGCGGGAGATCATGGGCCCGGCCATCGTGTCGCCGCCCGCCTTCCGTGAGCCCGCGCCGCGCATCGAGCTGATGGACGAGCTGGGGATTGATCGCTCCATGTGCTGGCCCACGCTGGCCAGCCTCATCGAGGAACGCCTTCGTGACGACCCCGAGGGCACCCATGCCGTGATCCACGCGCTCAACCAGTGGATGCACGAGCACTGGTCCTTCAACGTGGATGACCGGCTGTTCCCCACCCCGGTAATCACGCTGCCCATCGTGGACAAGGCCATCGCCGAACTCGAATGGGTGCTCGAGCGCGGCGCCAAGGCCGTGCTCATCCGGCCCGCTCCGGTGCCGGGCCCCAACGGCATGCGGTCCTTCGCCCTCGAGGAGTTCGATCCCTTCTGGAAGATCGTCCAGGACGCCGACATCCTCGTGGGCATGCACGCCTCCGACAGCGGCTACCAGCGCTACCTCAACGAGTGGGAAGGCATCGACGACGCCGAATTCACCCCGTTCAAGGCGGTCTCGAACTTCGCCATGCTCAGCGGCGCCGGCTACCGGGCCATCAACGACACCATGGCCTCCGCGGTGGGCCACGGCCTCTGCTCCCGCTTCCCCCGGTTGAAGATCGCCCCCATCGAGAACGGCAGCGGCTGGGTGCGTCCCCTGCTCCAGACGATGGAGCACGCCTTCGAGCATCACCCCCACA
>JANMIX010000236.1:0-2470 GCA_031376015.1 Acidimicrobiia bacterium
TCTGCAAAAACCATCAATGCAACATCGAGCAGTTGCCGTCGACGTCGGTGGGCAGGAAGGCGGGCGGACATCGTGATTGTCAGTTCCTCGCAGAAAGTGGCTCGTACGCAGGCAGGAGTCACAATGAATCATGGCGAACTAGTGCGTCGTGAGGCCAGCCCGTCAGACCCCGGCAAACACCACCCGCCGTCCTCCCGAACCTTTCCGGCCGCTGCCGGCCAAGAAGATGGGTGTGCCGGTCCTCGCGTCGCAGGTGCGCCGCCGGCGCTACCGCGGTTCCCTGCCCCCCCGGGCGGGGCAAGCCGGCTGGTAGGCCGACCGCGGTCGAGCGTTTCGCGGGCCGTGTCCCTAACGACCGGCTTCGCGGTCTTCTCGCTCGGCGGCCTTGACGGCATAGCCGAACACGATGGCAGGGGCCAGCACGGCCGAGCCCACCAGTAGGGCCGCCACAATTCCGGAGGCGATGCCTCCGCCGAAGCCGGCGAACAGACCGACGGCGAACAGTACGATCGCCAGCCCGAACAAGCCATAGCCGGCGCGCTGGCCCAGTTCCACCCACCGCGCGATGCGGGCTCGCCGGGCACGGACGGGATCGGTCACGGCAACCAGCCTGCCTCGTCGAGCACTGCCGCCAGGCATGCCGCCATGTGCTCGAACGAGAACTGCTCCCGCACCAGCCGGTGGTTGTGCTCGAGCAAGGCCGCATCCGGCTGGTCGAGGAAGGCGCCCAGGGCGGCGGGGTCCTCGGGGTCGAACCACTCGAACCCGAAGGTCCGCAACTCCTCGGCCACCGCGTAGTGGCCCACCGCTGCCGGACGGCGGTGGATGGCGGCCTCCAGAGGCGGGTTGCCGAATCCTTCCCAGGTCGAGGGGAACACCACGGCATCGGCCGCGGCGTAGGCGTCGGCCATGGAGCCGGGCCCCCGTTGATGGATCACCCGGCAACGCGCCCGAGCCAGCACCGTGGCCAGCTCCTCGCCGTAACCGTCCTCGGCCGGCCCCATCAGCCAGTAGGTGGCGTCGAGCGCCTCACACAGCGCCACCGCGGCCGGGATGTTCTTGCGGGGGATGGCCCGCACCGGGTGGGCGAAGAGGCGTTCGCCGGCTTCGACCCCGAGCGCGGCGCGGGTCGCGTTCCTCTGCCCGGGGGGTGGGTCGACATCGAAGCCGTTGTAGATCGTGACCGCTCGCAGCCCCCGGTGGGCGAAGTCCGATTCGGTGCGCCGGTTGATGGTGACGTGACGCCAGGCGGGGTCGTCGGGCGGCAGCTCGGTGGCGTGACGCCATTCGTCGCGCTGCCAGGCCGGGTCGTGGTGGTGCAGCAGTGCGGCGCGGCCTCGCAGGATCTCCGCGGCCACGCGCGACGCCGCCAGGTTCATGGGGATCGTCAGCAGGTTCTCGACGACCACCAGGTCGGCATCGGTCAGCGCGGCCCGCAACGCCGCGGCGTCGGTTGCGTTGGTGGCGCCCAGTTCGAGGCCGGGCACGATCCGGTCCACCGGACCCTCTCCGGCCACGGTCACCACGTCGAAGCCCATCCCGGCCAACGCGGTGGCCCAGGTGGCGGCCACCACCGACACGCCATCGGTGCCGCCGAGGCGGAACGAGAGGAGGGCGGCGACCGGCATAGTGGTGAGGTGACGCTAGGTGACGACGTGGCCGCTGTGATGCGGGCCCACTGGCAGCCGGAGGGCTACACCGTCCCGAACGCAACGGTGTACCCGTACGCCTGGCTGTGGGATTCATGCTTCCATGCCGTGATCTGGGCCGCGTTGGGCGACGCCGACCGGGCCGTCACCGAGTTGGTCCATGTCTTTCGCACGCAGGAGCCCGACGGGTTTGTGCCCCACGTGGACTACGAGCGCGACCCCGACGCCCTCCGGTCGTTCTGGGGCCGGTCGGGATCCTCGACCATCACCCAACCGCCGGTGCACGCCCACGCCATCGCGGCCCTGCGCCGAGCGGGGATCGCCGTCCCCGACTGGGTGGTAGAGCGCTCCATGGCGCACGTGGCGTGGTTCCTGCGCGCCCGCCGCCATCCCAGTGGCCTGGTGGCCATCGCCCACCCGTGGGAGACGGGTTGCGATGACAGTCCCCGCTTCGACCACTGGGGGGCGGCTGACCGCCCCGGTTGGCGCGCCCTCAAGGGTGATCTGGTCGCCGGCGTCCGCCGCTCGGGTGCAGGACGGCTGGGCGAGGGGTTCGACTGCGCGCCGGTCTCGCTGTCGGCCATCGTGGCGTGGTCGGCGCGGCTGCTGGGGCTCGACGACGGCGGCCTGGCCGAGGCGGTGGCGTCGCGCTGGGATGCAGACGCCGCCACCTGGGTCGACGCCGGGACGGCGGAGCACGACTCGGGACGGACACGCACGCTCGAGGGCATGCTGGGCCTGCTGGTCGACCCCCGCGCCGCTGCCCTCGCCGCCCTGGATGATCCGGCCGCCTACGCGTCGGCGTTCGGGCCGCGCGGTGT
>JANMIX010000251.1:0-1864 GCA_031376015.1 Acidimicrobiia bacterium
GATGGTCGACCAGGCAGCCCGTGGTGCGCAGGCCGGTCTCCTCGATTGCGCCGTGGTTGCAGATGGACCAGTACCGAACCTGGTACGGCCCCACGATGGGCTGACCCCGACGGGTGTCGGGGAACGTGGCGGCCTTGAAACGCACCACCGCGACCTCGCCGTAGTACCGGGTGATCTGACTGCGTAGGTACGGGAAGTCGGCGTTCGCCAGGGGTACGCCCTTGCGGTGAGGGATGCTGCTCCCGGCGGGTTGCGGAACGCCGGAGGTCACCGGGTCGGTGAAGTCACCGGCCTGGATCGGCACGAAGTCCGGACGGTCGTAGTCCTTCGACAAGGGCTTGGTGCGCGGCACCACATCGGGTCGAGACGCACCGTTGGTCTCGTCGTTCAGCGGTCCGTGCACGGGGGGTGGCATCGCCTGACACTGCGAGAAGCTCAACTCGGCGCTCGACGCTCCCGTCTCCAGGAAGACTCGCGGCAAGGCGACCGAGCCCTTCGGATCGTTGGCATCGTTGGGCACGTAGACCCGGTACACCACGGTGCCCGAGGTGTTCGGCACCGGTGTGCCGTCCGGAAGGGTCTCCAGGGTGCGGCCCGTGTAGAAGGTGTTCGGCGCCGGATGCGCCGGCCGGACACCGAAGTCGAGGTAGGCCGTGTAGGACCCGACGCCAGGGGTTCCCTGGGGACCTCCATCGGGACCCGGTTGGAACGGATTGACCGACCCGGGATCGGCGTCGAGGTTCGAGTCCCGCAGCGACCCCAGCGTGATGGCCGCCTGGTCCTGCACGGTCAGGGAGAAGTAGCGCGCCGCTGCGTAGGTGCCCTCGAAACGCAGCCTTCCGCCGGGCACGTTGGTGTACGCCAGGAACCAGTAGGTGGCCGACTGGTCGGGACCCAGCGCATTGACACCGTCGTAGCTGACCGTCACCGGCCAGTCGCAGGCAGGCGTGGCAACGGCCGTGGTCGCCCGGGCCGACGGCAGCGCGGCGAGCAGGGCGGCACCCCCGGCCAGCAACACCAATGGCCGTCGCCACCGCAACGATCGGCGATGGGGCGCACTGCTCGCAATTTCCGACATTGCTCACAATTCGGCGTCGGCCGCAGCTTCTCCTGCCCCGCAGCGCACGCATGCGCTGCACCAGACACCCGACGCGCCGCCGGATCGGCCCAGGGAGACCCTCGTGCAGATGCACGGCGTTGGCCGGTATGACCAACGCCACTGGGAACCGTTCTACGGGGACGGCCATCGCCGGGACGATAGACAGGGCGGATGGCCCGCCTCGTCGCCCTCGACGCCGCCGGTGCCGGCTTCGTCGACGGCCTGCAGCGGGCCTGGGATGCAGGCGACGCCGTGCTGCCGGTGGATCCGCGACTCCCGACGGAGGCACGTGCGGCCCTGCGACAGGCGCTGCGGGCGGGCGAGGAGGTCGAGCCGGGCGACGCCCTGGTGGTGGCCACCAGCGGCTCCACGGGAACGCCCAAGGGAGTGGTGCTGACCCACGACGCCGTGCGGGCCTCGGCTCAGGCGACCTCGAGCCGCCTGGGTGTCGACCCCGCGACCCATCACTGGCTCGCCTGCCTCCCCCTGGCGCACGTAGGCGGTCTCTCGGTGGTGACCCGGGCGCTGCTCACCGGCACACCGGTGGAGGTCCATGACCGTTTCGATCCGACCCGCGTCGACGACGCCGCCACCAGCACCACCCTGGTGTCGCTGGTGGGCACCGCGCTCGGCCGACTCCGGCGCCCCGAGCGCTTCCACACCATCGTGTTGGGCGGCTCGGCACCCCCCTCGGTGCGCCCCACCAACACCGTCGTCACCTACGGCATGACCGAATCGGGCAGCGGTGTCGTCTACGACGGCCAT
>JANMIX010000265.1:0-4001 GCA_031376015.1 Acidimicrobiia bacterium
CCGGTGACGCCGCGCCGCGTCCCCCGTCGAGCTGTGGACGAATGTGCGTGCAGGCAGCGGCGGACGCCTTCCTCGATGCCATGGCGTCTCATGATGCCTCGGCGGTGCCGTTGGCCGCTGGCGCCACTCAACACATCAACCAGCGCCCCATCGCCAACCCGGCCGCCAACCTCCAGCACCCGAACGGCATCAGCGCCATTACCGGACGTGAGACGGTGATCGAGGGTGACCGCGCCGTCGCCCTTTACGACATCGTGGTGCCCGGTGGCGTGTACCACGCCGCCACCCGGTTCCACATCGTGGGCGCGCTGATCACCGACATCGACGCGGTGTGCAGCGGCGCCGAACTGTGCGGTAGCTGAGTTGTCACGCCGCCTGATGCTGGTTGCCGCCGGGCTGGTGTTGTTGGCCGGCGCGGCCGTGCCGGCGCGGGCGAGCAACGACCCTGGTTGCACCGACAGTTCGCGTGGCTGTGTCATCGCCGCAGCCCAGTCCTACCTCGACGCTGTGCGCACCCACAGTGGGGCTCACGTGCGTCTGGCCCCCGTCATCAAGCGCACTCGCAACGCCGGTGAGAAGACCCCGGAGACGCAGTACTACGCCGAGGACGAGATGCGGGCGAGCCTGGACCACGACGAGGACCAGACCCTGGATGTGCACTCGGCGCAGTTCTATGTCGACGGCGACCAGGTGGTGGCCTTCTACCTGATCGAGGCGTCGTACGCCGAAGGTGGCCAGCAGGCGGCGCAGACCTGGCTGGCCGAGCGATTCCACGTCACCGGTGGGCTCATCGATGAGATGGAAGCGATCTTCTTCTTCGCTCCCGGGGTCACGCGGACCGAACGGGGATGGCCGGCGCCCGCCGCCGAACCGGCCGACTCCGCGAGTGCCCACGACCCGACGTGGTGTGAGGACACCTCACGCCAGTGTCTGCAGTTGGCGGCATCGAGCTACCTCGACGCTCAGGTGCGCCACGACAACTACGCCTCGGCCCGTCTCGCCGACGCGGCGCGGCGAACCCTTAACGGTACGACCACTGCGTCCTCACGCGCCGGAGTGACCACCGTCGAAGCTCCCTTCGGACCCACCGTGACCCAGGCGCGCAACGTGCGCTGGTATCTCGATACGTCCACGGGCGACGCCATCGCCTTCGGTGCGTTCGACCATCAGGTCGGCGCGCACCTGACCACCCTGCTCGCCGCCCAACGCCTCCATGTTCGCTACGGACTGGTCGACGAGATCGAGCAGATCGTGTGGCCCCTGCCCGGAACGACCCCGGCCCCCACGGGCTGGGAGAGCTGACCCCGACGTCTCGAGGACTGACCTTGTACCCGCGCCACCGCTCTCGCCTCCTCGCCGTACTGGTGGGTGCGGCCCTCGTGGGGTCGGCGGCCGTCGCCGCGCCGGCTGCCGTCGCGGGGCCGGTGCCCTTCGCCTGCGCCACCACGAACCCGCCTGGTGGCGATTGGCCGATGATGGGCCACGACCTCACCGGAACACGCGTACAGGACAAGGACTTCCGCGTCACCACGCCGGTGCTACCGGTGTGGACCTTCGACGCCAACCGTGCAACGCATGCGAGGAACAACGAGGTCACCGGCTACCCAATCGTGGCGGGCGGCTGCGTGTACGTGGGCACCTCGACGGGGAATCGTCCCGATGGTCAGCATCTCCCTGGTTGGGTCGTGGCGCTCAATGCCGATACCGGCGACGTCGTGTGGCGGACCCAACTCGATGGAGGCGTGTACTCCACCGTGGCGGTGGACAACGGGGTGGTCTACGCGTTCGTCTCGGTCATCGGTGCCCCCACCCTGGTCGCCCTCGATCAGCGCACCGGCGACGTCCTTTGGCAGACGATTGTCGACAACCAGGTCGGTTCCGACGCGGTGTCGAGTCCGATGGTCTATGACCACATGGTCTGGGTCGGGGTCTCCGGGACGGCCGCCGAGGGCGACGCTGCCGATCGGAGTGCCTTCGAGGGCTCCAGTGTGCTGGTTGCCACCGATGGCTCCCACGGGTACGCGGCAGGCCAGATCATCAGGAAGATCTGGACCATTCCTCAGGACCGGTGGGCGCAGGGCTACGCCGGGGGGTCGCAGTGGGGAAACATCTCCATCGACCCCACCACTGGTGCCGGTTACATCGGTACGGGGAACCCGTTTGACTACGAGGAAGAGGATCCGCACACCAACGCGGTCCTGAAGCTGGACCTCAACTGGGCAAGTCCCACGTTCGGCACGGTCACCGGTACCTACAAGGGCGATGTGGAGCAGTTCTTCCCCGCCCTCGCGGCTCAGAAGCCCTGTGCCGAACTCGGGCAGATCGACGGGGTCTTCGCCCTCGGCTTGGACTGCCTTCACCTCGACCTCGACTTCGGCACGGCACCGAACATCTTCACCGCCGCAGACGGGCGTCGGGTCGTGGCCGCCGGTCAGAAGTCCGGCGTACTGCACTTCTTCGACGCTGCCACAATGGCGCCGATCGACAAGGTCCTCCTCGGTGTTCCCTCCCCGGTCGGCGGCATCGTGGGTGGCACTGCGTTCGACGGCAAGAACCTCTATGGCCCACACAGCATCGGTGGCTATCTCTGGTCGGTGAACGCGTCGAGCCATGGCACCAACTGGGTCAGCCCCGTCGCCGACGGCGTCCACTGGGGACCCCCCGTGACCATGGCCAACAAGGTGCTCTACACGGTGGATCTCAAGGGATTCCTCGATGCCTACGACGCCGCCACCGGCCTTCCAATTCAGCATCTACCGATGGCGTTGGGCTCGGACACCCGCGAGAACCCGACGCTGTCCTGGGGCGGCGTGAGTGTCGCCCGGAACATGGTCTTCGCCAGCGTCGGGGTCGGTCTGTCCTCGGCCGGCCTTCCGTCCACCCCCAACGGGTTCGTGATCGCCTACGCGCCCGTCGGGAAGATCGCATGACACAGGAGCGGCACATGAGTCCCAATCCCACCCGCACCGCGAAGTCCCGTGCCGCGCGCCGAGCCATGACCGCGGCTGCGGTGGCGGGGATGATCGGCACTCTCCTGTTCGGCGCGGGAGCCGCCGAAGCGGGGCCGGCTGGTTGTGCTCCGGGTACGGGTGGCGGCGAATGGCGCAGCTACAGCCACGACCTGGCCAACACCCGCCATCAGCCTGCCGAAACCGAACTCGGACCCGATCGTGCCCGAAAGCTGGCGCCTGCCTTCACCATCGACCTGGGAGCATTGGGGGCGGCCGGCAGCGTCGACAACACACCGGCGGTCGCCGATGGTTGCCTGTACGTCGCCACCAACGCGGGGTCGCTGCTGGCCCTCAACGCCGACACGGGGAGTCTGGTGTGGTCCCAGACCGTGAGGGCCGGGATGCGGGGGTCGCCCACCGTGGCCGACGGTCTCGTGATCGTGAACGTGAATCAGACCGATCGTCCCTACACGGTCGCCTTCGATCAGACCACCGGAGACAAGGTCTGGGAGACGGTGCTGGACACGCAACCCGGCTCCGGCACCGAGGACAGCCCCGTGGTGTTCAACGGCATGGTCCTCTCCGGCGTGGCCGGTTTCCTGGCCGAGTCGGGCACCACCTTCTACGGCACCCAGCAGAGCCGCCTGCATTTCCGCGGCGCCTGGGTGATCCTCGACCAGTACACCGGTGCCGTCCTGGCCAAGGACTACGTGATCCCCGATGCCGACTTCGCCGCCGGCTACACGGGGGGTGGCGTGTGGTCGACGCCGGCGGTCGACGTCCAGTCCGGCTACGCGTATGTGGGGGCGGGCAACCCGTTCAGCGCCACCGAGCACCCCAACACCAACTCGATCCTCAAGATCGACGTCGATCCGACCCGGCCGACGTTCGGGCATATGGTGGGCCACTACCACGGTGACAACGATCAGTACGTCGACGCGGTGAATCACAAGCCGACCTGCCAGGCCTACGTCGACGTGTTCACCTGCGAGAACTTCGACCTCGACTTCGGGGCGTCGCCCCAGTTGTTCACCGACGCCTCCGGTCGTC
>JANMIX010000320.1:0-5301 GCA_031376015.1 Acidimicrobiia bacterium
CGTAGAAGAGCACCTGTGGGAGGAAGAGGCGCAGCAGCGGAACCCCAACCCGGGTCACGTCCTGCTGCGACGAGGACGTCCCCCACGTGTAGATGCGGAAGATCCAGGGCGCGGCCACGATGGCCACGGTGGTGAGCGCCACCAGTAGCGCCACCGCCACGGTGACCACCGCATCGATCCCCTCGTCATCGTCGTCCTCGAAACGGGCGACGAAAATGGGAACGAGCGTGGCCGAGAGCACCCCGCCCAGGATGAGGTCGTAGATGATGTTGGGCGTCGTGTTGGCCAGGTTGTAGCCCTCGGCCAACGCGGTTCGCCCCAGGGCATAGGCCAGTGCGACCGTGCGCAGCAGGCCCGTGACGCGCGACAACAGGGTGCCCACTCCCACCAGTGCGGAGGATCGGGCTAGGCCCGCCGGGTCTCTGGGCCGGTAGGCGCGACGCCGGCGGCCGCCGGCCGGTGCAGTCACGCCGGAGTCGCTGCCATCGCCACCGGAGCCGCGGCGCCGGATGTCACCTCGGATCCCTCCACATCGGGAAAAGGGTGGGGCCTCCGGGGGGTGTCACCTCGGTGGTCACCTCGAAGCCGTGCCGGCGGTAGAAGGGGATGTTCGACTCCTTGGACGACTCCAGGTAGGCGCCGAGTCCCTCCTCGTCGCAGCGTGCCAGCACGGGGGCCAAAACTGCCGAGCCCAAGCCGTGGCCCTGCTGCTCGGGACGGGTGCCCAGCACGGCCAGATACCAGTGTGGTTCGGTCGGGTGGACCTTCTCGACCAAGGTCAACAGCCTCAGCGCGCGGGGAGTTTGGAGCCCGAGACGGAACAAGGCCGGGATCATGCCCAGCAACTCGGCGCCACCCATACGCCAGTTACCCGGACTCGACCAGATCGCTCCCGCGCCCCGGTCCTCGTCGATGTACACCTCACCCTTGTGCAACGCCCGCTTCGTTTCTGCGGCCATGAAGCCCTTGAGCTTTCCCGGACGCCGGAACTCGGTGGGGAACAGGTAGGTCATCACCGGGTCGTCGTGGAAGGCCTCGGCCAGGCACACCGCCACGGCGGGAACGTCAGCCTCGGATGCCGGGCGGATGTGTGCCATGGCCATGCAGTCTGCCCGGTCGGTAACCTCGCGCGGTGGCTGTGACAACACCGATCGCCGAACTGGGGCGCCATGCCAAGGCCGCCTCGGCCCTCCTGGCGGCAGCATCGACCGAAGCCAAGGACGAGGCGTTGCTGGCAGCCGCCGAGTTGTTGGTCGAACGAACCGACGACGTCCTGGCCGCCAACGCCCTCGATGTTGCCCGAGCCGAGGCATCGGGAGTCTCCGCAACGGTGATCGACCGGCTCCGGCTCAGCGCAGGCCGGGTCGAGGCCATGGCGGCCGGCCTTCGCAAGGTGGCCGGTCTCGCGGATCCGGTCGGAGAGATCACCGATGGATGGGTGCGCCCGAACGGACTACGCATCCATCGGGTGCGGGTCCCGCTGGGCGTGGTGGCGATCATCTACGAGAACCGTCCGAATGTGACCTCCGATGCGTTCGGGCTGTGCCTCAAGTCGGGCAACGTGGCCTTCCTGCGGGGATCGGGCGCCGCCATCGAATCCAACGTGGTCATCGCCGGACTCCTGCGTGAAGGTCTGGTCAAGGCGGGGCTGCCCGCCGACGGTCTCGTGCTGGTCGAGGACACGAGCCACGAGGCGGCCGTGGAGTTCATGCGGCTGCGGGGCACGATCGACTGCCTCATCCCCCGAGGCGGCCCGTCGCTCATCCGCTCGATCCTCGAGCACGCGACGGTGCCCTACGTCATCGACGGGGACGGGAACTGCCACATCTACGTGGATGAGAAGGCCGATCTCGAGATGGCCGTCGAGATCGTGCTGAACGCCAAGACGCAGCGGCCGTCGGTCTGCAACGCGGCGGAGACGCTGTTGGTGCACTCGGCGGTAGCCGTGCCCTTCCTCGACCTGGTGGCACCCGTGCTGGCGGCCGCGGGGGTCACCCTGGTGGGGGACGCTGCGGCCCGCGCCGTGCTCGGCGCCAACGTCATCGGGGAGGCCACCGAAGCCGACTGGGCCGAGGAGTTCCTCGACTTGAAGTTGGCCGTTGCTGTGGTGGGCTCGTTGCAAGAGGCCATCGATCACATCGCCACTTACGGCACCGGGCACTCCGAGGCCATCATCACGGCCGACCTGCACACCGCCGAGCAATTCTGCCGGGAGGTCGACGCGGCTGCCGTGCTCGTCAATGCCTCGACCCGGTTCGTAGACGGCGAGGAGTTCGGTTTCGGGGCCGAGATCGGGATCTCGACCCAGAAGCTGCATGCCCGGGGTCCGATGGGTCTGCGTGAGCTCACGACCTTGAAGTACGTCGTCCACGGTGACGGCCAGATTCGCCGCTGAGCCTTACTCCATCGCCGCGTAGTTGGTGCTGCGATCATCGGCGCGGGTGCCGGCGACCTTCCGCACCGCGTCGGCCAGTTCGCTGAGGAACTCGTCGATCATGTCGGCATGCACGGGAGCGCACGAGCAGTGCAGCGAGTCGGGTGGCCCCTGGCGGTCGAGCATCCAGCCGCGATCGAACAGCTCGGTGCCCAGCGCGAACACATCGAACCCGCTGCCGTCGGCCGCGGTGATGGCGGCCAGGGTCACCTCCGGTTCGCCCACCACCGCCAACTCAGCAATGCCGCGCACGCCGGCCACCAGGCGTTCGCGGGCCTCGACAGCCTTGGCCACCCGCTCGCAGTACCCGTCGATGCCGAGGTATTGAAAGGCGGTCCACGCCGCGGCGATGGGCCCACCGGGTTTGGTGCCGAGCACCCCGGAGGAGCCGTAGAAGCCGCCGAGCCATCCGTCGAAGACGAAGGTCTGGTCGCGGCGAAGTTCCTTGGAGCGGTGCAGGATCACCGACGCGCCCTTCGGTGTGTAGCCGTACTTGTGGATGTCGGCGGAGATGCTGGTGACGCCCGGCACCGCGAAGTTCCAGGGAGGAATATCGCGGCCCAGGCGTTCCAGGAACGGAAGCACGAACCCGCCCATGCAGGCATCCACGTGGCAGTTGATGTCGCGCTCGGCGGCCAGCGCCGCCAACTCCGGGATCGGGTCGATCACCCCCTGGGGATACTGCGGCGCCGAGCCGACGATCAGGGCGGTGTCCGCGTCGATGGCGCCCGCCATGGCATCGATGTCGGCCCGCCAATCGGATCGCACCGGCACCCGCCGGCTCTCCAGGCCGAAATAGCCACAGGCCTTGTCGAACGCCGCGTGGGCCGAGGCGGCCAGCACCACATTGGGATGTTCCACGTCACGTTCGCGACGGGCGCGCACCTTTGCCGCCTTGACCGCCATGAGGATCGATTCGGTGCCCCCCGAGGTCATGAAGCCGGCCACCTCGCCGCCCTCGGCCGCCACCACCTCCGCCCCCAACAGATCGGCCGTCATCGCCACCACTTCGGACTGCATGCGGCGCAGTGAGGGGAACGCATCGGGGTTCAGTGCGTTGTGCCAGAGGAACTGCTCATGGGCGGTGGCGACGATCCGCTCGAGATCCTCGCCGGCGTGGTAGACGAGCCCGAAGGTGCGGCCACGCCGAAAGTCCTTGTCGTCTGCGGTCATGGCCTGCAGGTCGGCCACGACATCGTCGGCAGGCCGGCCGCGTTGGGGGAAGTGCATCACCGGAATCTAGGCGGGAGGGCATCACTGCGTCGGGCCCGCCGCCCCGGTGGGCGGGCACGCTCCGAAGTGGGAATCGTCTTGACCCAACGGTCAAGAACCTCGGTACAGTGCATGGATGGCCGACCGCTTCGAGTCCGTTTCCGCTGTTCGTGACGCACTTCGAAAGGTGGACTACCTCTCCGACGAAGGGATCGCGGGGATCGTGTACCTGGCCGACAAGCTGGGTAAGCCGATCCTGGTCGAGGGCCCTGCCGGCACCGGCAAGACGCAGCTGGCCAAGTCCGTGGCCGAGATGACCGGGGCACGGTTGATCCGGTTGCAGTGCTATGAGGGCCTGGACGAATCCAAGGCGCTGTACGAGTGGAACTACAAGAAGCAGCTCCTGCGAATCCAGGCCCAGCGCAACGCCGAAGAGGCGGGCACCTGGAAGGACATCGAGGAGGACATCTTCGGTGAGGAGTTCCTGCTCACCCGCCCCCTGCTCGAAGCCATTTCCGCAGAGGATCCCGTGGTGCTCCTCATCGACGAGGTCGACCGCGTCGAGGTCGAGACCGAGGCACTGCTGCTCGAGATCCTCTCCGACTACCAGGTGTCGATCCCTGAGCTGGGCACGGTGACGGCCAAGCAGATCCCGCTGGTGTTCCTCACCTCCAACAACACCCGCGAACTGTCCGAGGCGCTCAAGCGCCGCTGCCTGTACCTGCACGTCGACTACCCCGACATGGAGCGCGAGAAGGAGATCGTGCTCACCAAGGTGCCGGATATCACCGAGAACCTGGCCGATCAGATCGCCCGCATCGTGCGCTCCATCCGACAGCTCGAGCTGAAGAAGGCCCCGTCGGTTTCCGAGACACTCGACTGGGCCCGCACCCTCATGTTGCTGGGCATCCAGCAGGTCGACGCCGAACAGGCGACCTCCACGGTGAACATCCTCCTCAAGTACCAGTCCGACATCGCCAAGGCCATCAAGGAGTTCTCGGCCAACGGACCCGGTGCCGGCGACAAGCCCTGGAAGAGGTAGCGGTGGCCGACGAGGTGGTGCTGGCCGCCACCGGCGAACCCCTCCTGGACCTGCTCGCCGGGTTCATCGGGGACCTGCGGGAGGCGGGGCTACCGGTGAGCCTCACCGAGAACCTCGACGCCATGGCCGCGGTGCGCCACATCCCTCTCGAGGATCGCGAAGCCTTCAAGTACGCGCTGGCAGCCACGCTGGTGAAGAACAACTCGCACTGGCGCGCGTTCGAGACCGTGTTCGAGGTGTACTTCTCGCTCCGGGGCCGGGAGTACGCGCTCGGGGATGCCGCGGAGGACGCGGATCTCAGCGATCTCGAAGAGCAACTCGAAGCAATGCGTCAGGCCGAGGGGAACCAGGGCAGCGGCGGCTCGATGGACTCGATGACGCCCGAAGAACTGGCCGAGATGCTCTACAAGGCCATGGCGGAGGGCAACGACGCGCTGATGCGCGCCATCGCTCGCCAGGCCGTGCGTCGTTTCGCCGGCATGGAACCCGGCCGTCCGGTGGGGGGAACGTATTACCTCTACCGCACACTGCGGAACCTTGATCTGGACGCGCTCCTGGAGCGGTTGATGGACGAGGCCCGCGAGCAGGCCGGCCAGTTGACCGCGCTCGAGGA
>JANMIX010000341.1:0-1566 GCA_031376015.1 Acidimicrobiia bacterium
ACCGAGCGCCTTCGCTGCGTTCCGTCGTCGGTGTCAGCAGGCGCGGCGCCACCGGCAACGCGCTGGCGCCAGGACCCGCCCGTTTAGTCGTTGGTGTGGGGGTTGGTGTGGAAGCGGTTGATCCAGGTGGCGGCGGTGTCGGTGAGGGGGGTGGTGTCGAGGTGGTAGTGGCGTTGGCGGCCGTGGCGGGTGACGGTGACGAGGCCGGCGTTGGTGAGGATGCCGAGATGGCGGGTGGTGGTTGGCCAGGTGCAGTCGAAGCGTTCGGCGAGCTCGCCTGAGGTCATGGTGCCGCCGCGGGCGCGGAGCACGGTGAGGATCTGGCGGCGGGTGGGGTGGGCGAGCGCGGCGAACACAGTCTCGAGTCGGTCGAGATCGGCGAGGCCTTTGGGGCGATCGTTCACGGCAGGGTGAGCGGCCGGAAGTGGGGGAACTCCATGGCGGGGAGACCGTGGCGGGTCTCGCACAGCGGTCGCATGGCTTCCCAGATGTCGGCGACGTCGGGATGGTCGTGGGCGCGCGTCGCGGCTTCGGCGTTGACCCATTCGAAGATCGACACGAGCACAGGTTCGTCGCCTTGGTGATCGACGCCGACGTAGAGCTGTTCGGCGCGGGCGGTGACGAGCCCCAGGTCGCGCAGTGTCGGCCAGTGCTCGGCGAGTAGCGCCGTGAACGCGTCGAGGCGGTCGGCGCGGACTCGGAAGGTGCAGATCACGGTTTCTGGTGTTGCCACTTCCCAATTATTAGCGACTGTGCTAACAATGTGCAAACGTAGACCGAGTGGAAGGGGACGCCTGTGGCGATCACTGGGATGCACACGTTGTTGTACTCGTCCGAGCCTGAGGCGTTGCGCGCGGTGCTGGCCGACGTGTTCGGCTGGGCGCACGTCGATGACGGCCAGGACGCCGGCTGGTTGATCTTCAAGACACCACCCGCGGAGATGGGCGTACACCCCGCCGACCATGCCGGCCACGAGATCTCGTTGATGTGCGACGACCTGACCGCCACCGTCGACGACCTGCGCGCCAAGGGCGTCGGCTTCGACGGTGACCCAGTCGACGAGGGATGGGGCATCGCCGTCAGGATGGTGTTGCCCGGCGAGGTGCGCGTGCTGTTGTACGAACCCCGGCACACCACCGCGATCTGACATGGCCACCACCCGTGGGGCCTCGTCGAACATGACTCGACTCGAAGCGCTCGTCGCGAAGCTGCCGGAGGCGGTACGCGTCGACGTCGCCGAGTGGGGCGATCATCCGACGTTCCGGGTGCGGAACAAGAACTTCGTGTTCTGCAACGACGACGCCACGAGCTTGTCGTTCAAGCTCACCCCGGACGAAGCCGCGGCCGTCGTCGCGACCGACCGCGACGCACACCCGGCCGGGTACGGGCTGGGCCGCCACGGCTGGGTCGCCCTCGACCTCGCACCCGACACCACCCCGGACCGTTGGCACGAGGTCGCCGAGTGGGTCCACACCAGCTACACCCTCGTCGCACCCAAGACCCTCGCCCGCCAAGTCCTCGACCGGCCACCGCCTTCCCAACACTGACACCGGTCCCCGACCGAAC
>JANMIX010000351.1:0-3984 GCA_031376015.1 Acidimicrobiia bacterium
GCCGAGCGCATCGAATCGCCGTTGGCCATCGGCACGTAGCGGTCGGATTCCCCGCCGCTGATGGCGTTGCGGGTGGTCTCGTTGCCGGCCACCACCAGCAGGGCGCAGAACATGAGCAACTCGTCGTTGGTGAGCTCGTCGAATCCCTCGGTGCCGGGGGGAGGATGGTCCTCGGTGCGCAGCGCGCCTTCGTCATAGGCAGTGGTGAGCAGCGAGATGATGTCGTACACCATCAAACGTTCGTTTGGGATCCGGGTCCGCTCGAAGGCAACCTCTGGGAAGACAGAGAGACCGGGACACGCCCGGTCGCCAGGTCAGGACTGGGTGCGGAAGAGCAGGTTCACGGTGGCGTCGATGCGGTCATACGTCGTTCGCATCGACACCCCGTGACGCGACCAGCTTCGGAGCGCGCTGCCGAGTACCGCGCTGGCGACGAAGGCGATGGTCGCCGCCTCCGGCGGATCGGTATCGACGAGCACGTCGGTCACCAACGTGACGAACCGGTCGCTGAAGGTCAGGAACACCGCTCGCACATCCGGATCGGTGGCGACCTCGAGCACCGAGAGCAGGCGGAAGAAGCTTGGTGCTCGCTCGTAGGCACGCGCGGCCCCGCGCAACACCGCACGAAGACGCTCGGCATCGCTGGTCGCCGCGCTTGCGACCCGCACGCGCTGCTCGAAGCTCTCGCTCCATGCCAGGAGCGCGTGGGCGTAGAGCAGATCCTTCGAGGGGAAGTATCGGTAGAGCGTGCCGAGAGCAACCTCCGCGTCGTCGGCGACCTCGCGCACCTGGATCTGTTCGTACTCCCGTTCCCTCAGCAGCTTCTGGGCCGAGTCGAGGATCTGGCGTCGCCGTGCCTGCTGCGAAGGGGTCCGAGCCTCGGCGAGGGATTGGCTCACCGTCGCGGGGTCACCAGTTCGCGGGCGTTGTCCCGCATGATCTTGCGGATGTCCTCCGCAGGCAGCTTGTCGATCTCGTTCAGGAACTCGGCGGGCTCGGCGAGTCCCTCGACGTGCGGGTAGTCCGACCCGAACACCACGCGGGAAGCACCCATCCGGTCGACCAACTTGTAGACGTCGTCTTCGAAGAACGGTGAGACCCACACGTGCTCAAGGAAGAGTTCGTAGGGGTCCTGGCCGAACTCACCCGGCGCCTGGATCGAGACGGAGCGCAGCTTTTTCAGCAGTGGGCCGACCCAGCCCGAGCCGGTCTCGATGGTGGCGACCCGGATGTTGGGGAATCGCTCGAAGAGCTTGTCAGCCATCAGCGAGGCCATGAAGTCCTGAATCGGGCTGGCCGACAACAGCCGCTTGAGCGGGGCGATGCGAAACGACTCCACCTCGCCGTTCAGCCCCCAGAGCCGCTCGTAGTCGCCATAGCTGGAGTCGCCGCCGTGCACGACGAGGGTGATGCCCGCTTCGTTCAGGCGCGCCCAGAACGCGTCGTGCCGTGTATCGCCGGGAGTCGTTCGGCCGCCCGGGATCGAGACAGGCCCGGGCCGCATCAACACGACCCGCGCATCATGGTCGAGCGCGAACTCAAGCTCCGCGGCGGCCCGATCGGGATCGGCGAGCACGATGTAGGGCGCCCCGTAGATCCGATCCTTGTGATTGAAGCCCCAGTCTTCGAGAAGCCACCGGTTGAACGACCCGAACGCGGCCACCAGCGCCTCAGGGTCGTGCTCGAGGGCGGTCTCCATCCCGACCCCGAGGGTCGGCAGCATGATCGTCTGCTCGATTCCCTGCCGGTCCATCACTGCCAGGCGGGCGTCACGGTTCCGGTACTCGGGGCGGTCCTCAATCGGCTCGAGCTCGCCGAGGCTGGCCCGCATGTCACCCACACCGTCCTTGGCCCGGAAGTAGTCGGCGAGGACGCCCGGGCGCGAAACGGCGGCGAAGGTGGGGTTGGGTATGAAGCGGCTGATCTTGCCGCCGACGAGGAGGCGGGTCTTCCCCTCGATCTGAGCCCACTGCATCGTGCGCTTCTGCATGTTCCGGTCGAGATGCCGGGTGAACGCGTCCGTCGGCTCGTAGTAGTGGTTGTCGGCGTCGAAGAGGGGAAAGTCCACAGCGATGGTCATCCGCTAATACTAGAATCTAGTTACAGGAATGGCAAGGGTTCCCCGGTTGCGGCCGTGCCGTCGGGATCGTGGGGGTCAGCGGGCGGGGCGTGCTCTATTCAGCATCTCGGTGACCTTGTCCTTGAGGCGCGCCTTCATGGTGTCGGCCTTGGCCTGGGTCAGCTTGCCGTCCTTGACGGCCTGATCGATCTGGGAGGTGGCCTTGGCCACCACGGCGTCGATCACCTTGTTGAGATCCACACCCTTGGCCTTGGCCACCTCGGCCACGCTCTTGCCGGCCTGGAGTTCGGTGCGCAGGTCGGCGGTGCTGATGCCCAGCGCCTGGGCTGCGGCGTCCAGATCCGGGCCGAAGATGCCGTGACCCCGATGGCCGAAGCCCTCACGGGGCCCGTCCATCCGGCCGGGCCCACCGGCGGGGGCGCCGTTGTTCACCATGTCGGTGATGCGGGTGCGTAGCTCGGCGGTGCCTGCCGTCACCATGGCGTCGATGACCTTGGCGGCGTCGACACCCTTGGCCTTGGCCACCTCGGCGATGGTTTTGCCCGCCTGCAGTTCTGTGAGCAGGTCGGTGGTGGACATGCCCAGCGCCTTGGCGGCAGCGTCGAGTTCGACACTATGCATCGGGCCGTGGCGGAAGTCGCCCGGCCCGTCAGGGGTGTTCTCGTCGGTGCCGGAACCCGACGTGGACGCGGCGGCAGCGATGGTGCGCGACGCAGCAGCAGAGATCGAGGGAGTGCCGAGAACGGCACCGGCGACTCCGCCGCCGGCCAGTACTGCGCTGAAGGCGACTGCTCCGAGGATCTTCTTGGAAGGCATGTTCAACTCTCCTGGGCTGGGCTCGATCCCCATTGTGACGGTTGCACCTGTGAGTTCTGTGTGAGGCCTTGCAGATCATCTGCAGAGCGCGGCAACTCCACCCGGACCGTGGTGCCGGCACCGGGCGCCGAGCGAAGGCGCACCTCGCCTCCGTGCGCCCGCACGGTGGCTTCGACGATCGCCAGGCCGAGGCCCGAGCCGCCCCGGTGACGCGACCGGCTCGGATCGGCTCGGAAGAAACGCTCGAAAGCCCGTTTGGCGTCCTCGGGAGCCATCCCGGGGCCGTCGTCACTCACCTCGATCACCGACGCCGTGTCGTCGTTGCGCACGAGGACGCGCACTGGCGTCCCCGGTGGGGTGTGAACGAGGGCGTTGCCGACCAGGTTGGCCAGCACCTGGCGGACCCGGCTCTCGTCGACCCGGGCCCGCACGGGGCCGTCGTGGAGCACGGTGACGGGATGGTCGGACTCGACGGAGGCGGCATCGACGGCGGCGGCATCGGCGGCGGCGTCCAGCGCAAGGTCCACGAGATCGACCTCCACGGGGTGGAGTGGGCGTCCCTGGTCGAGTCGGGCCAGCTCGAGCAGTTCCTCGATGAGCCGTCCCATCCGGATGGCTTCCTGTTCGGTGCGGGTCATGGCGGAATGGAGGGTTTCGGGGTCGGCCAACCCTCCGTTGCGGTACAACTCCGCGTAGCCGCGGATGGTCGTGACCGGCGTCCGCAGTTCATGCGACGCATCGGCCACGAACTGGCGCAGGTGGGCCTCGGTCTCGGTGCGCTGGGCGAACGCGGTCTGGATCCGTTCCAGCATCCGGTTCAGGGCCACGCCCAACTCGGCTGCTTCCGTGCCGGTGGTCTCCTCGGGTACGCGTTGGGACAGATCACCACCGGCGATGAGGGTGGCCGTGCGAGTCATCCGCTTCAGGGGTCGTACCCCGAGCCGCAGCACGGAGTAGATGACCGCGCCCAGGATGGCGATGGCCAGGAAGCAGGCACCCCATTCGATCACCGCCAGTTTCGAGGTGGCCTGATCCACGTTTCGCAGCGACAGCCCGAGCACGAGTACCTGCCCGGTACGGACGTCGGC
>JANMIX010000401.1:0-3262 GCA_031376015.1 Acidimicrobiia bacterium
CGTAGTAGCAGTGGATGAGCGCCACCACGATGGCGAACACGATCGCCTTGAGGAGGCTGTAGAAGATGTCGATCGGCGGCAGGTAGAGCCGGAAGTAGTAGTCGTAGACGCCGGGTGAGAGCCCGAAGAACTTCGTGCTCACGACGCGGGTGGCGAAGAAGCTGGCGAACAGCGAGATCAGGTAGAGCGGGACGATGGAGATGACCGCGGCGGTCACCCGTGTCGCCACAAGGTACGGCCGCGAGGGCACCGACATGACCTCCAGCGCGTCGATCTCATCGGAGATCCGCATCGCCCCCAACTCGGCGGTGAAGCCGGCACCCACCTGGGCGGCGAAGGCCACTCCGGCGATGAGGGGGGTTACCTCACGGGTGTTGGCGAAGCTGCCGATGAGGCCGGTGAACGCTTCGGCGCCGATCTGCTGCAGGCCCTTGAAGCCCTGCAGACCAACCTCGGTGCCGGTGAAGAACGACATCGAGAAGATCACGAAGATCATGCCGCCGCCGACGATGAGCGCCCCGGCGCCGATGGTGATGTCGGAGATCAGGTTGAAGACCACCGAGCGGTACTTCCACTTGATCTTCCAGTTGAACAGCACCTCGCCCATGATCTGGGCGTAGAACGCCAGCTGCCGGCCCACCTCCTCGAAGGCGGACCCGAGCACCGACACGACTTTGCCGGGAGTTCTGGCGATGCGGGTGGTGGCGGTCATGGCGTCAGAACTTCTGTGGGATCAGGGCGAAGTAGAGCGAGGTCATGATGAAGTTGATGAAGAAGATGAGGATGAAGGTGATGACGACGCCCTGGTTGACGGCGTCGCCGACACCCTTGGGTCCGCCTTTGGCGTAGAGCCCCTTGTAGCAGGAGACCATGGCCGCGGCGAAGCCGAAGATCCAGGCCTTGAGCATCGACGAATACAGGTCCGGGAGCTGCACCAGTGCCGAGAAGCCCTGGAAGTAGGCGCCTGGCGTGACCCCCTGGATCACGACGTTGAAGAAGTAACCCCCGGCGATGCCCGCCACCGATACCAGCGACACCAGGAACAGCGCCACCGTGGAGGCGGCGAAGAGCCGGGGGGTCACCAGACGGTGCACCGGGTTGACGGCCATGACCTCCATCGCCGCGATCTCGTCGCGGATCTTGCGGCTTCCGAGGTCTGCGGTCATGGCCGACCCGCCGGCGCCGGCGATGAGCAGCGCGGTCGCCACCGGGGCGGCCTCGCGGACGATGGCCAGCACCATGGCCGCCCCCGTGGTGGCCTCGGCGCCGAGCTGGCGGGAGAACGAGCCCACGTGAAGGGCGATGACGGCGCCGAAGGGAATGGAGATGAGCACCACCGGGAGGCTGCACACCTTGGCGATGAACCAGCACTGGCGCAGGTACTCCTGCCACCAGTGCTTGATGTCCCAGGTGCGCCGCACGCCCTCGAGGCTGATGGCGAACATGTTGCCGGTCTCGCGGACCATGAACTGGACCTTGCCGATCATGTGCAGATGCCGGTGATCGCGAAGCTGTCCATCAGACGGTCATGATCTCGTCGCCCGAGATCCCCGACGCACCGAGCCGCGCTTCTTCGCGGTCGATGAGCTCTTGCTCAATGTCGGTCTTCTCCTCGCCCATCTCGTCCATGCCGATGGGCCCCTTGGCCCGACCAGCGAGGAACTGGCGGATGATCGGGTTCTCCGAGGTCACCATTTCCTCCTTCTGGCCGAACTTCACCAGCCCGGAGCGGAAGAGCACGCCGATGTAGTCCGCCGTGCGCATGACCGAGGGGATGTTGTGGGTGATGATGAAGAACGTCATCCCCGTCTCCTCCTGGATCTTGCGGTTCAGCTCGTCGAGATAGGAGACCCGAACGGGGTCGAGGCCCGAGTCAGGCTCGTCGAAGAGCACGATCTCGGGGTCCATCACCAGGGCGCGGGCCAGGCCGGCCCGCTTGCGCATCCCGCCGGAGACCTCGCCGGGGAACTTCTTCAGGTGGTCGAGCATGCCCACCAGCGACAACTTCTCGAGGGTGATCCGCTTGACCTCTGCCTCGCTCTTGTTGGTGTGCTCACGTAGAGGGAAGGCGGTGTTGTCGAACATGTTCATGGAGCCGAAGAGCGCGCCGTCCTGGAACAGGACGCCGAACTTGCGACGGACCCGGTAACGGTCGCGCTCACCCATCTGCACCGTCTCCTCGCCGTCGACCCAGATCTCGCCCGCGTCGGGGGTCAGGAGCCCGATGATGTTCTTGAGGAGCACGGACTTGCCGGTACCCGACGGGCCCATGATGGCGCTGATCTTGCCCCTGGGCAGGTCGAAGGAGATGTCCTGCAGGACGGTGTGGGATCCGAACCGCTTGGTCACGCCCCGCAGCGAAATGATGGATTCCAGAACGACCTCCACTCCCCGATCGGTGGTTCGCACCCGAAAGCGAACACTCTGCTTGGTGACCCCTGCGGTCGCGAATACGAGCGCGGCCGGTCCCCATCATTCCATGTGCGAGGAGTGGAAGGTTTCGCGGGGTTCAGAACAGGGGTCGTAGCGCGAAGACGTTGGCCACGTAGTCCCTCGTCTCGCCGTACAGGCCCCGTGTCGAGACCGAGCGGAACCCCTGGTAATAGGAGGCCACCGCCATGTGCTGGCTCCCGCCGCACCGTCGCAGCAGGTAGCCCATGTACCAGGCAGCCATGCGGAGGTTGTCGTCAGGTTTGCGGGGGTCCAGGCCGCGCAGGCCCAGGGACTGGCGGGCGAAGACCACCGTGGAGGGCATCAGCTGGCCGATACCCAACGCGCCGGTCGAGGACACCACGTGGTTCTGCCACCCCGACTCCATCCACAGCTGTGCCTCCAGCAGATCCACGGGGACGCCGTAGCGCTTCGCCCAGTACGCGAAACGGGGGCGGAGGGCGAGGCGCGCCGGGCTCTCGCGCAGGCGTCGGGGCAGGCTGCCGGGTGCGCCCGTGATCCGCGGTGCGGACGCGGCCGTGGCGGGCAGCTTGAGCCGGGTACCGATCATCACGACGTTGGCGTTTCGCAGGCCGTTGCTCTTCATGAGCGCCGACACCGAGGTGGTGTAGCGCTGGGCCAGCACCGTCAGGTTCTCGCCGGGACGAACCACGTGCTCGCGGGCGTCCGTGGCGGGGGTGGCACTGCGCGCCGCGGCAGCGGCGGCGGACGTGCCGGGGATCAGCAGCCGTTGACCGGCGTAGATGAGATTGGGATTGCTCAGGTGGTTGAGCCGCACCAGGACTAGGACCGTCGTGTGGGCGCGGTCGGC
>JANMIX010000406.1:0-4697 GCA_031376015.1 Acidimicrobiia bacterium
GATGGCGGCGAAGTAGCACTGTGGGGTGGCGATGGCCACCGTGGAGGCCAACTCCGCGTAGAAGGCGTACTCGGCGTAGTAGCCCTGCTTGACGGTCTCGCGTGTGGCCGCGTCCCCCGCGGGGAACTTGGCCACCAGCGAACTCGGCCCGTCTCCGGGATCGCCCTCGTAACGGATGTCGAGGCGATGGCTGCTCCCCATCTGCCCGGTGCCCACCGGCACCGAGGTGAAGGAGGCAACGGTGACATCGAAACCCCGCGCCTGTAGCGCGGCGGTGAGCCACGGCGCGTCGAGTTGTGCGATGTCGTCGATGACCGGCGGGGTACTGCTCACCATCGGGCCTTCGGCGGGCAGGGGCCGCGCACGGGGAGGTCGTTCGATTGCTCCATGGCCCGAATCGTAGGGTGACCGGCCAGAGGGTGCCGACGGCGCCCCGATCGGGAGGACTCTGGCATGGCCAAGCTCGGATTTGTCGGTCTCGGCCAGATGGGCGCGCCGATGGCGACCAACCTCGCCCGCTGGTCCGGCGGACTCACGGTGTTCGACCTCGACGCCGGCGCGGTGGCGGCGGTGGTCGACAAGGGCGCCACCGCGGCACCGACGCTGGCTGCACTGGCGGGTTGTGAGGTGATCTCGATCATGGTGCGCGACGACGCCCAGGTTCGGTCGGTGGTGGGCGAACTTCTCGGCATTGTGACGCCGGGAACCGTGCTGGTGGTGCATTCGACCGTGCGACCCGAAACGGCCGAGGATCTCGCGGCGGAGGCGGCCGCACACGCCGTGGCCCTGCTCGACGCACCCGTCACCGGCAGCGTCATCGGTGCCATCGAGGGCACGCTCGCCATGCTCGTCGGCGGCGACGAGGACGCCTTCGAGCGGGTGCGCGAACCCTTTGCCCTCATGGCCGGGCTCACGGTGCATTTCGGGCCCGCCGGTTCGGCCACACGCGCCAAGCTGGCCCGCAATCTGATCACCTACACGCTGTACTCGGTGGTCGGTGAGGCTCAGCGGCTGGCCGAGGCCTCCGGGATCGAACTGCAGAAGCTGGCCCAGGTGGTGCGCCACTCCGAGAAGGTGATGGGCGGCGCGAGCACGGTGATGCTGCGCGACACGGCCGCGCCGATTCCCGCCGACCACTTCCTGCGGGGCCCGATGGAGCATGCCCGGGTGCTGGGGGAGAAGGATCTCGACCTCGCCCTCGAGCTGGGCGCCCAACTGGGCGTGCCGCTGCCCTTCGCCGAGTTGACCCGCCGGCGGCTGGCCGACGAACTGGGTGTGCCCGACTGAGGAGCGCTCTCAGCCCGTCCCGAAGATGGCGTTGGTGGGGTACTTCCGGACCCACTTGCCGTTCACGACCCCGGCCACCATGAACAGCGGGGACGCCTTCTTCCCGGCCGGGTCGTTGGGGGCCAGCAGGCCGTGGGCGTCGAAGGCGTGGAAGCCCCGCAGGTTGGCGATGACCTTGTCGCGGCTGGGGGCGCCACCCGCCTTCTCGACCGCCTGTACGAACATGTCGGCCGCGGCCCACGCCAGGATGGCGAAGAAGTCGGGGTTCGAGCCCGGGTTCGAGCGTCCGTACCAGGACACGAAATCGGCGACTGCCTTGTTCTTCGCGGCGTCCTCGAAGATCGAATAGGCCAGGCCGATGACGGTGCCCTCGGCGGAGGCGCCGGCCAACGTCACGAAGTCCTGGCCGTAGGCCTGGGCTCCGTAGAAGGGCACCTTGGGCTTGTAGTTCACCTGGGTGAAGGCCTTGGCCAGGTTGGCCATGCCGTTCACCTCCAGCGCGGTGATCACCGCATCGGCGCCGTCGTTCTTCATCTTGGTGGCGTAGCCGGCGTAGTTGGTCTCGGTGATGGCCGTCTCGTACGGCCCGTCGACCTGGAGACCGGCATTGACGATGTCGGGCTTGTAGGCCAGCGCCCGGGCTCGGGCATCGGCCTGGGCGGGATAGATGATCGCCACCTTGGTGATGCCATAGGTCTTCTTGAAGTACTTCCACATGCCGGCGGTGCCCTGCGTCTTGCCCGAGGGGTCGATCGGGTTCGGCGAGAAGTAGTTCGCCGAGCGGATGGCCTGATCGCCGATGGCCAGCGAGCAACTGGCGATGTTGGTGCCCTGGATCGCTCCGGCCCCGCCGTTGTCGACCACGGTCGTGTTCCCTGCGAAACCCAGGACCTCGCCCATCAACTGCCTCGTGGCGGCGCTGTGCTGGCCGGCGTCGAGCCGGTCATCGGCGGTGACGAGCGTGAGCTTGCGGCCGCACACCCCGCCCTGGGAGTTCTTGAAGTTCACATACGCCTTGACCCCGTTGACCCCGGTCTGGCCGAAGCCGGGAACAGGGCCGCTGATCGTGGACACGTTGCCGATCTTGATCTCGGTGTCGGTGACCCCGACCTCCTTGAACCCGGGAGTCGGTGTGCACGCCGTCCCACCCGCGGTGGAGCCCCCTCCCGTGCTCCCGCCCGTTCCAGCACTCGGGCCGGCTGCACCTCCGCCGGTCGCAGCGCCGCTGCCCCCTCCGCCGGAGGCGGCGGTGCCGGTCCCCGAGCCCGTTCCCGTGCCGCCGGTGGCGTCGTTGCCGTTGCCGAGCGCACCGCCCCCCGCCGCCACTCCTGTGCCGTTGCCTGTTCCCCTGGCCGCCACGGCGGCGAGCTGCTGCTCGGACAGCCGGGCGCCACACGCGCTGGTGAGCAGGCCGAGCACCGCCACACAGATCAGCGCCAGTTGCCTACTTCGGAGCGGAATCATCGGGTGGTTTCTACCCCGTCAGGACCCGGCGTTGGGGTCGGGGTTCTACAGGTTGCTCGGTTCGCCAGGCGCGGGCGGCTTTCGAGTCCGGCGGCCAGGACTCGAATCGCCAGTGCTTCGGCCGGGTCGGGGCGGCGCAGCGCGGCTGATGCTCGGCTCGACGGGTTCGACCACCGTCTGGTCTCGCTCCCATCCCTCGTTCTCGAGAACCAATGTTTCGAGGGCGATCGCGTTGGCGTTGGCGTCGAGGTCAGGGAGGGCCTCGAAGCTCGAGACCCAGCACCGGAACACCAGATAGCGGAGCACCAGTTGGCCCGCTTCGTTGAACACGTCGATGACCACGTCCTTGCGAAAGTTCTTGAGTGAGGACTCGCTGCCGGGTCCGGCGTGGAGCTGCCACACCTCGTTCGCCCACTCCTCGAAGGCGGTGTCGTGGGTGATGCCACGCCGCAGGACGATCGCGTCGAACCGGGTACGTCCCGGTGATCTTCGGGCCATCGAGACGTCGCCGCCTTCCCGGTGTTCAATGGTCTCCGTCGTCCGACGCAGCCCCGAGATGTGACTGACACCGGCGACATACCGGCCGTCCCACATCACGCGGAACTTGAAGTTCTTGTACGGGTCGAAACGGTTCGGGTTGACGGTGAACGGGGGCATCAGTGACCTCCTTGGAGCGGTTGCGACGGGCGCCATGCCGTCGACCTCGGGTGGTTTCTACTCCTTCACGTCCCGGTGTCGGGATGGGGCGCGCGCGCCCTCGTGGTCAGCGTCCGAAGCTCGTCTGTCACGCGCTCGAGAAAGCCGGCGGGATCGGGGAAGACCTCCGGGGTCGTGACGAGACCCATGCTCAACCTCCCCGCGTAGCTGTACACCGTGAGGTTCACGTAGGACGGCGCCACGGCGATGGCAAAGGAGATCCATTCGACGATCTCGACGGGGCCCGCCCACCGGTGAGCCGTGGGGCCGGCCACGTTCGCGGTCGTGATGTGGTTGACGACCTTCGGGCTGCGCTCGGCGAACGCTCGCTGGAACGCCGCGGCCAGGCGCGCCGTGTAGTGCGTCCAGCGTTCCAGGAGGTCGAGCCCCGTTCGGCGTCGCAGTTCGACGCCCTCCCGGCAGCTTTGGGCGGTGCGTTCGAGGCGTCGGAGTGGATCGGCTTCGTTGACGAACAGGGCCACGTTGGTCGGGGTGACGTGGTTGCCGAAGAACCGGTTCGTGTTCGTGGGGTCCGTGGCAATGCCGAACGCCGCCACCATCGGTTCGTCGCAACGGACACCGCGCGCGATGCACTCGCGTCGCAGCGCCCCGGCGATTGCAGCGTGCAGCATGCCGTTCACTGTCTGGCCCGCGGCGCGGGCGCTGTTCCGAACCGGTTCGAGGGGCGTCGTCGCCGACGCGCAGACACGGTCGGCGCCGCTGGTGGCGTTGCAGAACGTGCGAGGGCTCCCGAAGCCGGGCGGCAGATCGGGGGCGGTGCGGCGGAACTCCCTGTTCACCTTGCTGGCCCGCGCCGCGTCGCCGACCAGGGGAGCGAGACCACGCAACGAAGCCAAGGCGTCCCGGAGGGCATGCGCACGCAGGCCGGCCCTGGTGATCGGCTCCACGGGGGCGGGCGGATAGACGGGAACCGGCGAGTCGGACGTGTCGGTGGTCAGGGCGAGCAGCAGGTTGAGTGCGGCGCCGCCGTCGGCGATGGCGTGGTGAATCCGCAGGATCACGGCTTGGAGGTCACCCTCCAGTCCGGACACCAGGGTGAGCGCCCACAACGGCTTGGTGGCATCCAGGCGTGCCATCGCCAGCGTGGAGTGGAGGGCGTCGAGTTCGCGTCGGCTTCCCGGTGCCGGCAGGGTGCGCGCGTCGAGATGCCGGCGCAGGTCGAAGTCGGTGTCGGGCACGAAGAACGGCCGGCAGCCGAAGCCCGGCACGGCCTCGACCCGCTGGGTGAG
>JANMIX010000525.1:0-2252 GCA_031376015.1 Acidimicrobiia bacterium
ACACCGACGCGCTGAACAGCGGCATCGACCACGTCATCCCCGCCCTCGGGCTGGACACCTCGGTGAGCCCGCCCCGGCTCGGCGTGCAGTACAACCAGATCCCGGTTGCTGCCTGCGGCGGCACGAGCCAACCCGCCTGCCTGCTCCAGCGCATGTACATCGAGTCCCCCGACGGCGGCACCACCTGGGGCTCCCCCGTGCCGTTGGAACCGGCGGCGGTGCCGTTCACCTCGTTCCCCTCCGCCGGCTTCGGGCGCATGCCCGGCGACTACCAGAACCTCGTCTTCAGCGGAGGCAGAGCCGTCGCCGTCGTGCCCTTCGCAGGCGCCCCCGGTGGCGGGCTCTTCCATCTCGACCTGCAGGCGGCGACGATCTCCAACCCGCCGCCGGCCAGCGCGGTCGTCACCGACACCTTCACCCGCACCGTCGCCAACGGTTGGGGCACCTCGGACAGCGGCGCCATTTGGACCGTCGTCGGCAATCCCAGTGGTGTCTTCGCCGTCAACGGCTCGACCGCCACCATCACCACCAACACCGGTGCCACCAGGGTGGCCGACCTCGCCTCGGTCTCCGTCCACGACGTCGACGTGCAGGTCCAGGTGGCAACCAACGTGGCGCCGGGCAGCGGCAACGGTGAGCGCACCGGGATCCACCTGCGCCGGACGGCCAACAACAGCGAGTACCGGACCCGGCTGCGTTACTCGTCCAACGGGGCGTGGGCCGGCGTGGTCAAGCTCACCGGCACCGCGTCGGAGACGCTGCTCGGCCCGGAGGTGCCCCTCGGCCTCGCCTACAGCCCCAACGCCATCGTCAACATCCGGGCCCAGGCCACCGGGGCCAACCCGACCACGATCCGGGTGCGCCACTGGGCCGCAGGCGCGCCCGAACCGGCCGGCTGGGACCTGACCGTGAGCGATAGCCAGTCGGGCCTGCAGGGCAGCGGCGGCGTCGGTCTTCAGGTGCTGCCGACCAGCGGCACCACCGGCCCTGTCACGTGGACCTTCGACAACCTGCAGGTGACTGATCTGGCCACTCCACCGCCGCCCAACAACCCTCCGGTCGCCTCGGCCACGGTGTCGTGCAGCGCCATGCAGTGCAACATCGACGGTGCGAGCTCCACCGACTCCGACGGAACCGTGGTCTCGTGGGCCTGGGACTTCGGTGACGGCTCTTCGAGCACCGGCACCACCACCTCGCACACCTATGCCGTGGCGGGCGACTGGCCGGTCACCCTGCGCGTCACCGACGACAAGGGGGCGACCGCCACCACCACCATCACCGCGACACCGTTGCCGCCGGCCAACCCCAGCTTCGCCGCCGACGCCTTCTCGCGGGTCACTTCGGCGGGGTGGGGCGTGGCTGATCAGGGTGGCGCATGGGCCCCCGTGTCCAACACCAGTGACTTCTCCACCGGTGGCAGCACGGCAACCGTGGTGCTGCCCGGCGCGGGCGCCAAGCGCGTCGTGAACCTCGGCTCGGTGAACGCCCGCGATGTCGATGCTGCGGTGACGTTCAGCTTCGACAAGGCGGAGACCGGTACCGGCCAGGCGGTGTCGCTGATCGCGCGTCGCGTCAACGACACGACGCAGTACCGGGCACGGGCCCGGGCCCAGGGCGGCTATCTCTACCTGAGCGCCACGCGGCTGGCGGGCGGCTCGTCGCTGGAGGCCAACGTGGCGCCCGAACAACGGGTCGCCGGAATTGCGCTCACCCCCGGCCTGCCGATCCGGCTACGGGCGCAGTTCGTCGGCGTCAATCCGACCACCATCACCATCAAGGCCTGGGCTGCATCCACCACCGAGCCGGCGTCGTGGACGACCACTGTCACCGATTCGACGGCCAGCCTCCAGACCGGCGGTTCGATCGGTGTTGCCGCCCAACTGTGGGGCAACGCCACCAACGCGCCGGTGCTGGCATCGGTGGACGATCTGCAGGTACAGCCACCCAACACCGCCCCCACGGGGTCGTTCACCCAGTCGTGCTCGAACCTGTCGTGCACCTACAACGCAACGGCGTCCGACCTCGAAGGACCCGTGAGCCTGACCTGGAACTTCGGTGACGGCAGCACTGCCACGGGCTCGTCACCGGTGCATGCCTTCCCGTCCCCGGGCACACGGGTGGTCACCCTCACGGTCACCGATTCCGCGGGCTGGACCAAGGTCGTGCGCAATCCCGTCACGGTCTGAGCGAGCGACGGCCGGCGAAGGGATTGCGCCGCCGGCGGAACAGCAACAACAGCAACACCACGATGC
>JANMIX010000526.1:0-5015 GCA_031376015.1 Acidimicrobiia bacterium
GGCACCCAAGCGCACTCATGGGACCGGGTGGGTGGGGTGGCGGCGGCCGGGGGTGCCAACCCCGTGCCGCTGTCTTTTTCGGCGGGGGATAACGTCGTCCCCCGTGCCTGCAACCGTCGTGGTCGGCGCCCAGTGGGGTGACGAGGGCAAGGGTCGGTTCACCGACCTCTTCGCCAAAGAGATGCATCTGGTGGTCCGCTATCAGGGCGGCCACAACGCGGGCCACACGCTGGTGGTGGACGGCGAGAGTTATGCCCTGCAACTGGTGCCCTCCGGCATCCTCTACGACCACATCATCCCGGTGATCGGCAACGGTGTCGTGGTGGATCCGGCGGTGCTGTTGGCCGAGGTCGACCTGCTCACCCGCCGGGGCGTCGACTGCAGCCGGCTGCGGGTGTCCTCCAACGCCCACCTGATCCTTCCCTACCACCAGGAACTCGACCGGGTGATCGAACGGCACCTGGGCCGTAACAAGCTGGGTACCACCAAGCGGGGCATCGGGCCGGCGTATGCCGACAAGGCCAGTCGCGTGGGCCTCCGGGTGCAGGACCTGTTCGATCGCAAGATCTTCGCCGAGAAGCTCGACATCGCCCTGCGCGAGAAGAACCTGGTGCTGTCACGCGTCTACAACCAGCTCCCCCTCGATCGTGACGAGTTGCTGGAGACCTACCTGGATGACCTCGCACCGAAGCTGGCGCCGTATGTGTGCGACACGGTGAACCTGATTCACGAGGCGCTCGAGGCGGGCCAGCACGTGCTCCTCGAGGGTGCGCAGGCCACCTTCCTCGACCTCGATCACGGCACCTACCCGTATGTGACCTCCTCGAATCCGTGTGCGGGGGGTGCCTGCACCGGCGCCGGCGTCGGGCCCCGTCACATCGATCGGGTGGTCGGGGTGGCCAAGGCGTATGTGACCCGCGTCGGTTCGGGCCCGTTCCCCACCGAGTTGCAGGACGCCACCGGCGACCTGTTGGTCGAGCGCGGCCACGAGTTCGGCACCAACACCGGCCGACGCCGCCGCACCGGCTGGTTCGACGCGGTGATGCTGCGACACGCCGTGCGGCTCAACTCCATGTCGGAGGTGGCGCTGACGAAGCTCGATGTGCTCGACCCGCTGGAGACGCTGAAGGTCTGTGTGGCCTACGAGGTCGACGGCACCCGAATGGAGCGCTATCCCGACTCCATGTCGGTGCTGCACAAGGTGGTGCCGATCTACGAGGAGTTGCCGGGTTGGGGAACCGATCTGTCCTCGGTGACCGAGTCGGGCCAGTTGCCCGCTGCCGCGCGGGCCTACGTGGAGTTCCTCGCCGCTCAGGTCGGTGTGCCCATCCGCCTCGTTGGCGTCGGCCCCGGCCGCGACCAGTACGTGCACCTGTGAGGGTCGTGGTCGTGGGCGGCGACGCCCGGGCCCACGCCCTGGCGGTTGTGCTCGGGCGCACGGCCGAGGTCACGGTGTGCGGGGGCAACTCGGGTATGGCGGCGATGGGTATCGACGTCACCCGTGCCGCGCCCGAGGATCTGCGCGCCGACCTGTTCGTGATCTCGGCCGAGGCGCCGCTGGTGGACGGGCTTGCCGACCGCCTCCGCAGCCGGGGCGCCGCCGTCTATGGGCCGGGTGCCGACGGGGCACAGCTGGAGGGATCCAAGGCGTGGATGAAGGAAGTCGTGGCCGGGGCAGGCATCCCCACGGCGCGGCACGGAACGTTCCGCGACATCGGCACCGCTCTCACCTTCCTCCGTTCGTTGCCGCCGCCGTGGGTCGTCAAGACCGACGGCCTGGCCGCCGGCAAGGGCGTACTGGTCACCGAGGAGATCATCGAGGCCGAGGACGACGTGCGGGCCAAGCTGGGTGGCGGCGCCTTCGGCGACGCCGGTCGCACCGTCGTGATCGAGGAGGGCATGCGGGGTCCCGAGCTGTCGGTGCTGGCGGTGTGCGACGGTCACCGGGCCGTCGCCCTGGCGCCGGCACAGGACTACAAGCGGGCCCTCGACGGCGACCTGGGACCCAACACCGGTGGCATGGGCGCCTACTCCCCCGTGCCCATTGCAGGCCCCGCGCTCGTGTCGCAGGTTATGGACGAGTTCGTGGAACCGACGCTGGCCGCGCTGCGCTCCCGGGAGATCGACTACCGCGGGACGCTGTACGCCGGGCTGATGCTCACCGACGACGGTCCCCGGCTGGTGGAGTTCAACGTGCGCTTCGGCGACCCCGAGGCCCAGGTCGTGCTGCCCCGCCTCACGTCTGACCTCGCCGGCCTGCTGGCCGCGGCCGCCGCCGGCGACCTCGGCAACCACGACGCCACCTTCGCCGACGATGCCGCCGTGTGCGTGGTGGCCGCCGCTCCGGGCTATCCCACCGCGCCGGTCACCGGTCTGCCCATCGACGGACTCACCGATGTGGCGGCGCTTGAGGGGGTGGAGGTGTTCTGCGCCGGTGTCGGTGAGATGGACGGTCGCCTCGTTACCTCGGGAGGCCGGGTGCTGTCGATCGTCGGTCGTGGGCAGGATCTCGAGACGGCCCGGCGCCGGGCCTACGACGCGGTGGGCCGCGTGAACTGGCCCGACATGATGGTGCGCCGCGATATCGCGGCCCGAGTGCAGGAGGAATCGAAATGAAGGTCGGCGTGCTCATGGGATCGCCCAACGACCGCGACAAGATGCAGCCGGCGGCAGACACGCTGGAACGGTTCGGTCTGGAGGCCGATGTGCGGGTGCTGTCGGCCCACCGCACGCCGGCCAAGGTGGCCGAGTTCGCGTCCTCGGCCCGAGCCAACGGCTACGCCGCCATCATCTGCGGCGCCGGGATGGCCGCCCACCTGGCCGGTGCGGTCGCCGCCCAAACCACCCTTCCCGTCGTGGGGGTGCCGCTCTCGGGCGGTGCGCTCAACGGTGTCGACGCCCTCTATGCGACCGTCCAGATGCCCAGGGGCATTCCCGTGGCCACCGTGGCCGTCGACGGCGCCATGAACGCCGCACTTCTGGTCGTGCAGATGTTGTCGATCACCGATGAGGGCCTGGCCACCAAGCTGGCCGAGCATCGCGAGGAGATCGGCGCCGCCTGAACAGGGTTTCGACGAGCGCGACCGGCAGGCCACACTTGGCCTGACGAGAACCCGTCCCTGGAGGCCACCGCGTTGTCCGATTCCTCCGTACCGGAGCCCACCCCCAACGTCCTGGCCACCCGCTACGCCTCGACCGAGCTGACCGACCTGTGGTCACCGGCCAGCAAGGTGCGGCTGGAGCGCCAACTGTGGGTGGCGGTGCTGCGGGCGCAGCGCGACCTCGGGATCCAGGTGCCCGACGATGTCGTGGACGCCTACGAGGCGGTGCTCGATCAGGTCGATCTCGCCAGCATCGAGGCTCGGGAACGGGTTACCCGCCACGACGTCAAGGCCCGCATCGACGAGTTCGCGGCGCTCGCCGGTCACGAGCACATCCACAAGGGCATGACCTCGCGGGACCTCACCGAGAACGTCGAGCAACTCCAGTTGCGCCGCAGCCTCGAGTTGTTGCGACGGCGAGCAGTGGCGGCCCTTGCCCGGTTGGCGACGCTGGCCACCGACCATGCCGAGCTGGTGATGGTGGGCCGCAGCCACAACGTGGCGGCCCAGGCCACCACCATGGGCAAGCGGTTCGCCAGCGCCGGTGAGGAACTGCTGATGGCGGTGGAACGCCTCGATGAGCTGCTGGCCCGCTACCCGCTGCGCGGCATCAAGGGGCCGATGGGCACCGCCCAGGACCAACTCGATCTCTTCGACGGCGACGCAGCCCGGGTGGGCGAGTTGGAGGCGGCCGTCGCCAGACACCTGGGCTTCGGCCGGGTGCTCGGATCGGTGGGTCAGATCTACCCCCGCTCGCTCGACCTCGATGTCGTGGCCGCGTTGGTCCAACTGGCGGCAGGCCCCTCGTCGCTGGCGGTGACCCTGCGGTTGATGGCGGGCCAGGAACTGGTCACCGAGGGATTCAAGGCCGGCCAGGTGGGCTCCTCGGCGATGCCGCACAAGATGAACGCGCGGTCCTGCGAGCGGATCAACGGCTTCATGGCCATCCTGCGAGGCCATCTCACCATGGCCGCGTCACTGGCCGGTGAGCAGTGGAACGAAGGCGACGTGAGCTGCTCGGTGGTGCGCCGAGTGGTGCTCCCCGACGCCTGCTTCGCCACCGACGGGCTGTTCCAGACGCTGCTCACCGTGCTCGACGAACTAGGTCTCTATCCTGCGGTGATCGAGCGCGAACTGCGCCGCTACCTGCCCTTCCTTGCCACCACCAAGGTGCTGGTGGCGGCGGTGAAGCAGGGCGTGGGTCGCGAGGTGGCCCATGAGGCCATCAAGGAGCACGCGGTGGCGGTGGCGCTCGAGTTGCGCGAAAAGGGGGCCGAGGGCAACGACCTGCTCGACCGGTTGGCCGCTGATGATCGCCTGCGCCTCGACCGCGCCCAACTCGACGCCGTGGTGGCCGACCCCCTCGGGTTCACGGGACTGGCCGCCGAGCAGGTGGCCTCGTTCGCGGCCAGGGTCGATGCCCTCGTCGCCGCCGATCCTGAAGCCGGGAAGTACCAGCCCGAGCCCATCCTGTAGGAGCAGTCGCTCGCTTCCCGCGCGGCGCGCCGGCGGGGCGGCTAGATCGGGTTGGCGACGACTCGGTAGGAGAAGTCCTCGGGGCCGGCCGTGATGATCTGGAACCACATGGTGTCGCCGGCCGGGAGCGAGAAGGGCCCGAGGTGGCTGGGCTGACCCAATGGCAGGCATCCCAGCAGGTGCAGATCGTCGATCGTGGTACCGGCGTAGACGGCCAGGGCACCGTTGGTCCCCTGCACCTGGTCGGTGGCGATGGCCAGGTACCCCGAGGTGGTGTTCTGCAGCCCGTCCCAGTTGCTGGCGGTCGGGTTCAGTGCACGGGCGCAGTAGGGGACGATCTCGTTGACCTCGAGTGACAGGAACACGGTGCGGCCCGCGGCCGTACCGGTGACCGCGGGACGCCGTGCCCTGGCACCCACGAAGTCACCGGGGCTCAGC
>JANMIX010000567.1:0-4011 GCA_031376015.1 Acidimicrobiia bacterium
CGAGCAACACGGCGACGCCCGAGTCGGTTCGAGACTCAGCCTGAGGGTGCCGGCTCGGGGGCGTCCCAGCCCGCCATGTTGGTGCCGTAGGTGAGGCGCTCGCCGCCGGTGACGGTGGCCAGGAACGCCCGCGAGGAAGGCCCGCCGGTGTGATCGTCGAACCAGAGGCGACCGACCAGGGCGTCGAACGCGCCCGGTTCGCGTAACCAGTCGGGCACCCACGGGCGTACCTGCACGCTGCGCCGCCACCGCTCCAGCAGCCACCCCAGCGCGCCGCCGCCGTGCGAGAGGCACACCCGCAGACCCGGATGCCGGTGCAGCACCCCACCGAAGAGCAGTTGGGCGGCGGCCACGGTCTCCTCGTAGAGGAAGCCCACGGTGAGGTCGAGATCGAAGCGGCCCAGGCGGGGGTCGAGGTCGGGACCGTCGATGCCGTGCGTGCCCGGGTGCAGGAACACCGGCACGTCGAGTTCCTCGCACGCCTGCCAGAACACCCCGAGGGCGTCGTCGTCGAGGTCGCGTCCGATCTGGGTGCCCAGGTAGGCGCCGATGAGGCCGAGGTCCTGCACGGCGCGGGCCAGTTCGGCGGCGGCGGCCGCGGGATCCTGGATGGGGACCTGGGCGAAGCCGGCCAGCCGGTCGGGCGCCCGGGCCACCAGATCGGCCATGGCGTCGTTGTGCCACCGGCAGAACTCGATGGCCACGGTGGCGTCGACGTGGTGGAAGTAGGTGAGCGGGTTGGGGGACAGCACCTGGGCGTCGATGCCGAGGGTGGCCATGGCTTCGAGGCGCAGGTCGAGATCCCGGAAGGCAGTGCCGTCGTAGCGCACCCCGTCGAGGCGGTAGCCGCCGACGCGGAAGAAGGGACACCCCTCGGGGTCGACCCCCGACTCCGGCCCCAGCGCACCGGCGCGGCCCTCCACCCCTTCGAGCACCACGTGGGCGTGGTAGTCGACGAGTGGCCCGCCGCCACCGCCGGGACGGTGCGCCACGGGATGGGGCCACTGCGCCACCGGGCCCGCCGGGCGCGGCGCGTTCCCGGGGACCGTTGTCACGGTGCGCCGAGGAGCACGGGATACGACGACCAGTAGCCCCGCTCGCTGTCGGGGTCGAGCACCGGCGGCGCGTTGGGATCGGGGCGGGCGGCGTGGTCGAGCATCCACTCCACTGCGATGGGAACCAGACCCACCAGGTGCTCGGCGGGATCGCGCTGGGCGCCCCCGGCCAGACCGGCGGCCATGTCCTGGCCGATGCAGGCGTGCATGCCCGAACCGAACGACAGGCCCCACGGCGCCATGGTGCTGGGCTGCTCGCGGTTGGGGTTGAACGCCGCCGCGTCGGCACCCCACACGGTGGGGTTGTGGTTGACCGACAACAGGTCGAGCGTGACATGGGCGCCTTCGGGGATGACCGTGCCGCTGGGCAGGGTCACCTCGGCCAGTGCCCACCGCATGGCCACCGGGCTGGAGGGTTGCAGGCGGATGGTCTCGTGCACACAGCGCTGGATGAACAACATGTCATGGCGGAGGTCAGCGGCTTCGCCAGGCCGATCGGCGAACCAGGCGAACAGGTGGTGCAGGGTGCGGGCGAAGGCGGTGGCCGAGGTGTGGGCGCCGGCCAGCAGGAAGAAGCACGTCTCGCGCAGCACCACGTCATGGGGAAGGTGCAGGGCATCGTCGTTGCGCAGCAGCACGGTGAGCACATCACCGGGGGCCGGATCGCCGCCGGCGGCCTCGGCCGCCAGCAGGTCCTGGCGGCGCTCGATGGAGGGCGTCAGGAACTCGTCGTCGAAGAGGGACAGCGCCTCGGCCACCTCGTTGCGCTTGGCGTCGCGGTCGCCGGTGTAGTGGGCCAGGGTGGCGCCCTCGATGAAGCGCATGAGGTAGCGGTACAGGTGCAGCGATTCCTCGGCCGTGCCCTTGGGCCGATCGACCCCCGCGGTCAACGCCGCCAGGTTCATCATCAACTGGTGGCTCAACTCGACCATCTCGCAGCGACCCGCGGCCAGGTGCTCGGCCATCGTCGCCTCGATCACCTCGGGGAACAGGTTGCGCTCGTAGTGCTCGTGGGCGTCGCGGCGGAACAACCGGTTCTCGAGGCGGCGCCGGGCCCGATGGTCGTCGCCGTGCAGGTTCACCAGCACGTCGGCCATCACCACCTCTCCGGCGTCGTAGAGGGCCTGGCGCAATTCCTTGCTGCGGAAGGCGGCCAGCACGTCGGCGGGATCGGTCAACGTCACGGATTGCGACACAGTTCGTCCTTCGGTGGGTGCGCGCGGAGCAGATGCGCCGCGGCGCGCCGCAGGATCTCAGCATGGGTGGGGTGGGTGAATGATTCGGCATCGTGGCCCAGCAGGCTCACGACGACGTGGCCGCGGCCGGGCCGGTGCTCCCACAGCAGGGGATGGGCGGTGCCGCCGTGGGTGCCGGTGAGCAGTGCGTCGATGGCGATGGTGTGATCCAGGAAGCCGTAACACTCATCGTCGATCTCAAAGTCGGCGAGACCGGCGACGAGGGGGTGCGACGGTGCGGCCACGTGCACCGTGAAAGGGCCCCGCGCAGGGTGCGAGGACCGCTCCCAATTCCAGCGGGCCCCCAGCAGGTCGCCCCACCCGGGCCAGTCGTCGAAGCAGACCGGCGCACCGTGCAGGGCCAGCAACCGGCCCCCGCCCCGGACCCAACCGTCGAGCGCGGCGGCGGTGTCGGCCGGCATGGCGTAGGCATGCTCGGCCCGCTGGTCGTCGTAGCGCGCCGCCCGCATCCGCCAGCGCAGCGTGTTGCACACCAGCACATCGACGCCGCCCGAACCGAGGCGCCGGCCGGCGTCGTCGGGGACGTCGGTGAGGTCGACCTCCAGGCCGGCGGATTCGAGGATGCGGGCCAGCAGGGGGGTGGTGGCCTCGAAGGGGTGGGGCCCTCCGCTGAGCAGCAGCGCCCGTGCCGTCATCCGGGGCCCGCCGGGGTACTGGTGCCATCCGCGAGCGCGGCGGGTCGGGGCAGGTTGGCGATCATCGCCATCGTGACGCCGCCGTCGATGAGCAACTGCTGGCCGGTGACGTAGGCGCTGTGCTCCGACGCCAGCCACAGCACGGCGTCGGCGACGTCGTCGGGTGAGCCCAGCCGGCCCAGGGGAACCTTGGCGGTGCGGGCGGCGCGCACGGCGTCGTCGGCGTAGATCGGCTCGGACATGCCCCCGTCGATGAGGCCGGGGGCCACGGCGTTGACCCGGATGCCGGACGCCCCCCACTCCAACGCCATCTGCTGGGTGAGCAGTGCCACCGCCGCCTTCGACGCGCCATAGGCGCCGGCGCCGGGCCCGGCCTGCACCCCGTTCATGGAGGTGACGTTGACGATGGTGCCGCCCCGCCCGGCCGCCATCCACCGGGCGGCGACGGTGCGGGACACCACGAACACGCCGGTGAGGTTCACCTCGAGCACACGCTGCCAGTCGGCGAGGGGAAGCGACACCAACGGTCCGAAGCGCACGATCCCGGCGTTGTTCACCACCACGTCGGGCAGTCCGAACTCGTCGAGCACCGCGGCGACGGCGCCGGGATCCTCCACCGCGGCGCCGAGACCGACGGCGTCGCCGGGGAGGCGGGCCGCCACCTCCCGGGCGCGGGCCGCGTCGATGTCCAGCACCCCGACCCGGTCGCCCTGGCCGGCGAAGCGTGCCGCCGTGGCCGCGCCCAGCCCGCCGCCGCCGCCGGTGACGAGCACGTTGCGGGGCGCGGAGGTCATCGGGGGTCGACCGTGGGTCGCGGGGCCGGGCTGTGCGGGCCGGATGGGCTCATCGCTGCTCGGCCACGACGTCGCGGGTGAGCAGCGCCTGGGACCACACCCCGACCCGCTCGCCCGGCAGGGGCCGGCGCTCGGGCCAGGGCCGGTCGAGGTCGACGAGGCGGCCGCGGCTGACGACGGCCTGCAGATGGGCCCGGTCGCCCAGCACGGCGATGTCGGCGGAGGGGTCGGCATCGAACACCAGCAGGTCGGCCAGCGCCCCCGGTGCCAC
>JANMIX010000572.1:0-2465 GCA_031376015.1 Acidimicrobiia bacterium
CCGGTGATCAACCTGCTGTCCGATCTCGCCCACCCGTGCCAGACGCTGGCCGACCTGCTCACGATGCAGCAGGAGTGGGGAAGCCTGGCCGGACGCACGCTGGCCTATGTGGGCGACTTCAACAACGTGGCCCGCTCGCTCGCCATCGGCGCGCTGATGAGCCGCATGCACGTGCGGCTGGGGTGCCCAGCCGGATTCGGGCCGACACCGCTCGATCTGGACCGCCTGGCCCAGTGGGGCGGCGATGTCGTGGTGAGCACCCATCCCCACGAAGCGGCCAAGGGTGCCGACGCCGTGCACACCGACGTGTGGACCTCCATGGGCTTCGAAGAGGAGGCCGAACACCGGCAGCGGGCCTTCGAGGGATTCGTCGTGGACGACAAGGTCATGGCCGCCGCCGCCCCCGACGCTGTGTTCATGCACTGCCTGCCGGTGCACCGCGGGGAGGAGGCGAGCGCCTCGGTAGTCGACGGTCCGGCGTCTCGGATCTACCAGCAGGCCCACAACCGCATGCATGGGTTCCGTGGGCTGCTGTCGTGGCTGTTGGAGGTGAACGGGCGGTGAGCACCAAGCAGCAGCGCCAGCACCGCATCGCCCGCCTCCTCGCCGAACAGGCCGTGACGAGCCAGCCCCAGGTCGTCGAGTTGCTGGCCGCCGATGGCGTGGTCGCCACCCAGGCCACCGTGTCGCGCGACCTCGAGGAACTGGGCGCCATCAAGGTCCGCTCGGCGCGGGGCGAGAGCGTCTACGCCATCCCCGAACTGCCCAAGGAGCAGCGCGCCCCCGAGGACCACCTCCGCCGTGTGCTGGGCGACTGGGTCGTGGAGGTTGCGCACTCGCACAACCTCGTGGTGCTGCGCACCCCGCCCGGTTCCGCGCACGTGGTGGGCTCCGCACTCGACCGGGCCTCCCTCAACGACATTCTCGGCACGGTTGCCGGTGATGACACCCTGCTGGTGGTGGCCTCGGAGAAAGCCGGCGGCGCCAAGGTTGCCAAGATGCTGTCCCAACTCGCCGGTCTCTGACCCGGCGAACTCGAAGAACTCAGGAAGGAAGACAAGTGGCCAAGCGCGTCGTACTGGCGTACTCGGGAGGTCTCGACACCTCAGTGGCGGTCCGGTGGATGATCGACAACCTCGGCGTCGAGGTGGTGGCCCTGGCGGTGAACGTCGGCCAGGACGGGGGCACCATCGACGAGGCCCTCATCCACGAGCGGGCGGCGGCGGCCGGTGCGGTGCAGTGCGAGATCATCGATGCGCGCGAGGAGTTCGCCCGTGACTTCCTTGTGCCTGCCCTGCGGGCCAACGCACTCTATGAGGGCAAGTACCCGCTGGTCTCCGCCCTGTCACGCCCCGTCATCGCCCGCCACCTCGTGAGCGCGGCGCGTCGCTACGGCGCCGACTCGGTGGCCCACGGATGCACCGGGAAGGGCAACGATCAGGTGCGCTTCGAGGTCTCCACCCGGGCCCTGGCACCTGATCTCGAGGTCATCGCCCCGGTGCGGACCTGGGGCATGACCCGCGAGGACTGCATCCTCTACGCCTACGACCACGGCATCCCCATCACCGCCACGAAGGAGAAGCTCTACTCCATCGACGACAACCTCTGGGGCCGGGCCATCGAGTGCGGCGAGATGGAGGACCCCTGGGCCACGCCGCCGCCCGGCGTGTGGTCGCTCACGAAGATGACCGCCACCGAACCACGCGATCTGGTCATCGGCTTCGACGCCGGGGTGCCCGTGTCGGTGGATCATCAACCCATGGGCCTGGTCGAGCTCATCGAACACGTGGGCACCGTGGTCGGTAGCTACGGGTGGGGCCGACTCGACATGGTCGAGAACCGGCGCGTGGGCATCAAGAGCCGCGAGACCTACGAATGCCCGTCGGGCCTGGCCCTGATCGCCGCCCATGCCGATCTCGAGTCGATCACCCAGGAACGGGATCTGGCCCGCGAGAAGCAGCGGCTCGAGATCCTCTACGCCGAGTTGGTCTACGACGGCCTGTGGTTCAGCCCGCTGCGGGCCAGCCTCGACGCGTTCATCGAGGAGTCGCAGCGCTTCGTCACCGGCGAGGTGCGGCTCCACCTCGAGCCCGGAACCTGCCAGATCACCGGCCGGCGCAGCCCCCACTCGCTCTACGACTACAGCCTGGCCACCTACGACCGGGCCGACGCCTTCCGGCACGAGGACTCCGCAGGGTTCGTTCGCCTCTGGGGGCTCGGGCTCGAGGTATGGGCCCAGAAGCAGGGTTCGAAATGACGGGTCGCGAAACGGTGCGGCGGTGAGCACGCTCTGGCACGGCCGCTTCGAGGACGGCCCGGCGCCCGAACTGCTGGCGTTCTCCGAGAGCCTCTCCTTTGATCGCCGGCTGGCGGTGGACGACATCGCCGGTTCACGCGCCCACGTACGGGGACTTACCCGCGGCGGCATCCTCACCGACGAGGAGGAGAAACTCGTGCTCGCCGCC
>JANMIX010000578.1:0-3785 GCA_031376015.1 Acidimicrobiia bacterium
GTTCGATCTCACGCCCCGGCAAGTTCGGGCGATCGCCGCTGATCGGCTCTCCCCCCAGGAGCGAGCCGCCTTCGACCGTTACCACTACGGGCCGGGTGTGTGGAAGGTGGACTACGCGTTGAGCGGGCCGGTGCCGTGGACCAACGCCGATTGCCGGCGGGCCGGGACCGTGCATGTCGGGGGATCAATCGGCGAGATCGCGGCGGCGGAGACCGCCGTGGCCCGTGGGCAGCATCCCGAGCGGCCCTTCGTGTTGGTGGGCCAGCAGAGCTTGGCCGACCCGACGCGGGCGCCGATCGGGCAGCACACGTTGTGGGCCTACTGCCATGTGCCGAACGGTTCGGACCGGAACATGACCGGCGCGATCGAAGCGCAACTCGAACGGTTCGCCCCTGGTTTCACCGACACGATCCTGGCTCGCCACGAGGCGGGACCGCGATGGTTCGAGGACTACAACGCCAACGACGTGGGCGGTGACATCAACGGTGGGTCCGTCGCCGGCACCCAACTCCTACTGCGGCCGACGCCGACCCTGCACCCTTACCGGTTGTCGGATCCGGCCTTGTTCCTGTGCTCCGCAGCGACACCGCCGGGCGGTGGCGTCCACGGGATGTGCGGCATGCGGGCGGCGCAGGCAGCGCTGTCGGGACCGCTGCGGTGAGGCTGCGGGCCGTGTAACGCAGATCGCAACACAAACGACACCGGATCGCGACGCGTTCTGCGTCCTGTCGTCATCTGCACCGGGCAAGGTGCTCACATGCGTCGCCCGCACCTTCTTCATCGCCACGACACCGACTCCGACCAGGAACCCGACGGGCCTGCCTGGGCGCCGCTTCGCAAGACCGACCCCTCCCCCGTGGTGATCAAAGCCGAGCGCGCCGCAGACGCCGCTCGCCACGCCGCCTGACCGACTCGCCGCTCCCACGCCGGTCGATCCGGCCTCAGGCCGGGGCGCGACCCGCCGTTGCCAGCGTTGCGAGCGCGAGAATGGGCACGATGATCAGAGAGCCAAGCATCGCTGCTTCGTCCATGCCGTCGAGCCCATCGAGATGCCCGACGTGATAGGTGAGGTGGAGTAGTCCCTGCACCAGCCACGCGGCGGCCACAGGTCGCGCCAAGCGGGGCTCGACCCAGGTCCACAGCGAGACCACGACCAACGCCAGGAAGAGCGCACCGACGTCTCGGACCAGGTGTTCGCTGTACGGATCACCGGTGGCGGCGATCCATCCTCGTCCCACCGGGAAGTCGTCGTAGAAGCTCTGGGGGAACAGCGCAGCCTGGAACCCTGCGGGGAGAAACATGACCCCGAGGACAACGATCCCCAGTCGTCCGTCGCGTGCGCTCGTGCGCAGAGTCGAAGTCGAGCCACCCATGATGTCGCTCCCCTCTGATCCTCGCCACGCCATCGCGCCGCGAACCGTCATTGTGCTCATTCCGACCGGTGTACGCGGGGATGGCGGTGTCCTGAGCGGCACCGGCGCGGTTCCGCAGCCCGGGTGAGAGGATGCCGGCGATGACCACCTCCGAGTTGCGTTCGCTTCCCCGGCCACCGTTGCGCCGGCAGGCCGGCTACCTGCGTCGCATCCTGAAGGACCCACAGCCGGTGCTCGACGAACTCCGCCAGGAGTGCGGACCGGTGTGCGGCTTCGGAGCCGGGCCGATGCGGATGGCGATCGTCGGTGATCCGACGGCTCTGAGGGAGTTGTTCGGCACCCCCACCGACGCGTTTCGATGGGGCCACAAGTTCAACGTGCTGGGTTTTGTCGTCGGCGACGGGTCGATGATCGTGTCCGACGGCGACGAGCACAAGCGCCGTCGGGGTTCGGTGCAGCCTGCCTTCAGCCGCCGCCGGCTCAACAACTGGATTCCCATGATCGTGGAGCGCACCGATGCGGCGATCGACCGACTGGGCTCTCGCATCGGCGATGCGTCCTTGGTGACCGACCTGTACCCGTGGGCACGGTCGCTGGTGCTGGAGATCGTGGTCCACGCTCTGTTCGGCGAGTCGATGATTCCCCACGCTGCCGAGATCGGAGACCTGTTCCAGGCGCCCCAGGACTACCTGGAGTCGCCGGCCATCCGCCAACTACCCCACCGGTTCCCAGGGACTCGGCGCGCCCGGGTCCGCGCCGACCGGCGCGCGCTCGACCGCATCATCGACCGTGCCATCGCCGACCGGCGGGCGAACCCCTCCGGTGACCCACTCGACGTGCTCGAGACCCTGGTGGCGGACGGCACCCTCTCCGACGCCGAGATCCGCGACCAGGTGATCTCGCTGATCGGCGCCGGCTATGACACCACCTCGGCGACCCTGGCCTGGATGCTGTGGTGCACCTCACTCACGCCCGGGCTCTGGGACCGGCTGTGCGAGGAAGCCCGCGCCGGGTTCCCCAAGGATGCCGTCGAGGCCGACGAGACCACGCTGGCGCGTTTGGATCTGGCCAATCGGGTGATGCGCGAGACCACACGCCTGCACCCCGCCGGCACCATCAGCCCCCGAGAGGCTGCCCGGGACGTCGCTGTCGGCGGCTTCCGGATTCCCAAGGGCACCCTCATCCTCTGGTCGGCCTATCTGGCGGGTCGCGACGAGACCGCCTGGACCGAACCGCTGCGATTCGACCCCGACCGGTTCCTCGATCCAGCGCCGGAGCAGAAGGCACTGGCCGACATCGCCTGGGTGCCCTTCGGCCGTGGTGCCCGCAACTGCATCGGTTTCGCCCTGGCCCAGATGGAACTCACCCTGATCATCGCCCGTGTCGCGCAACGACTCGAGATCGAGGCGACCGGCGCGGCCAAACCGCGTCCGGTGGGGATGGTCGTCAACCGTCCCACCGGCGGCGCGCCGATGCAGGTGTCCGTGCGGGCCGCAACGGTGACCTGACCCGGTAGGCTGCAGGTACCCCCCTAGGGTACCAGTGACAGAAGAGGAGCGCCCCATGCCCATCGAGACCTTCCAGGTCACCGGAATGACCTGCGGGCACTGCGTCAAGGCAGTCACCGAGGAGATCCTCAAGCTCGATGGGGTCGCAATGGTCGATATCGATCTCGACTCGGGCGCCGTTCGGGTGACGGGTAACACGCCGCTGGACCACGAAGCCGTGCGGGCCGCCGTCGATGAGGCGGGCTACGAGATGGCGTCATGAATCCCGTCGCCAGGCTCGTTACCTTCGCCATTGTGTTGGTGGTGGTCTTCGCGCTCGGCTTCGGTCTCGGGCACGCCGTCGGTCCGCTCGACGGGGCGAGCACTCCCTCCCCGACCTCCCACCAGATGGAGCACGACGAATGACCGCGACGCGCACACCGGGGTCCGAACACACCGTGGAACTGCGCGTCGGCGGGATGACCTGCACCTCGTGCGCAGCCCGCATCGAGAAGCGCCTCAACAAGCTGGATGGCGTCACCGCAACCGTGAACTACGCCACCGAACAGGCACGGGTGACCTTCCCCGAGGGGTTGACCCCAGAGGATCTCGTCGCCGCCGTGAAGGCGGTGGGCTACACCGCCGAACTCCCGGCCCCGCCCCGCCAGGCGCGCACCACCGAGGACAGCGACGTGGTGCAGGCACGGGACGAAACCGCGGCGCTGCGCACCCGCGTGTTGATCTCGGCCGCGTTGAGTGCGCCGGTGCTGGTGATGTCGATGATCCCCGCGGTGCAGTTCAATCGTTGGCAATGGCTGGCGCTCACCCTGGCGTCGCCGGTGGTGCTGTGGGGCGCGGCCCCGTTCCACCGGGCGGCGTGGGCCAACGCTCGCCACGCCGCGGTCACCATGGACACGCTCATCTC
>JANMIX010000653.1:0-3209 GCA_031376015.1 Acidimicrobiia bacterium
CCACCGATCCGTCGGTGGCGGGTGAGGCCACCGGTCCGAACAGGCTCCACGGTCCGCCCTGATCGGCGGTGCCCCAACCGGCGGTGGTGATGCGGCTGAAGGTGTCGTTGACGAACTGCGAGGGGGGCGCGGCGGGCACCGAGGATGCCGGATGGGTGACCGACCCCGTGGCGGCCTCGTTGTCGGTCACGGTGAGAGTGACCGGGTACGTGCCAGGAATGCCGTAGCTGTGTGTGACGGAAACCCCGGTGCCGGAAGTGCCGTCGCCGAAGTTCCATGCGTAGGCGCTGACCGTCCCGTCAGGATCACTGGAGGAGGAAGCGTCGAAGGCGCAACCGGCACCGTTGCAGTTGGAGGTGAAGGCGGCCACAGGCGGCTTGTTCGGAAGTGTCACGCTCACGCTCTGGGTGACCGAGCCCTGACCACCCCGATCGTCCACTGCAGTGAGGGTCACGTTGTAGGTCCCGGTTGCCGAGTAGGTGTGCGAGGGCGTGGCGCCCGATCCGCTGGCGCCGTCGCCGAAGTCCCACACCCAGTACTGCACGGTGCCGTCCGGGTCGGAGGAGGCGGTACCGTCGAACGAACACGTGTCGGACACACAGTTGGACGTGAACGACGCGGTCGGGAGCTGGTTGGGCGGCGCCACGGTGACCGTCTGCGACGCCGACGTAGAACCGCCGTCGTTGTCGGTGACCGTCAACACGATGGTGTAGACGTCGCTGGTGGCGTAGACGTTGCTGGCGGTGGGTCCTGTGGCGTTGTGTCCGTCACCGAAGTCCCAGTCGTAGGACACGATCGAGCCGTCGGGGTCCGAGGAGCCCGTGGCGTCGACGTTGCAGGTCTGTGGGTCGAAACAGCTCACCGTGAACGACGCGACGGGCAGTTGGTTGTTGGCGTTCACGGCCCGCGACGCCGTCGCGGTGTCGCCATGGTTGTCCGAAACCGTCAACACGGCGGTGTAACTGCCGAACGCCGCGTAGGTGTGCGACGGCGCCACGCCCGAACCAGAGGTGCCGTCACCGAAGTTCCACGAGTATCCGGCGATGCTGCCGCCGGAATCGCTCGACCCGGCGGCATCGAACTGGCAGGTGCGGTTCACACAGCTGACCGTGAAGGCGGCAACCGGAGGGGTGGGGATGTAGCGAGCGGAGAAGTCGTCGTAGAGGAAACTGACGGAACTGCCCGAGAACCCCGCGGAGTACGCCTGCAACTCCACTGCGCCTGCACCCTGCACTGCGGGGGTGGAGTCGGTTCGCACGATGTTCCATGCGGACGGCTCTGCCGCCGATGCCAGCCAGGCTTTGGCCTGCAACGTAGTGGGGTTGGTGCCGTTCATGATGGTGCGAACCCGGATCATCTGGTTCGCCGACCATGTGAGGCCGGGCACGGTCACCTCGCTGCCGAGCAGCGTCTCGGTGGTCGTGTTGGTCATCGACACCAGTCCCAGGCGAACAGACAGATCCGAGGCGAAACGAAGCCGAGCGCGGTAGGCGGTCGCGCCGTTCCGGCGGCCGGTCAGGCCGAACGTCTCGCCGAAGCCGACCGGGGCCGCAGTGCTCCCGACGCTCACGGAGAGGTCGACGTCCTGCTCATTCACGCTGTTGACCGCCAGGAACCGCCCAGAACCACTGCTGGTCGCACGCAGGACCCCGGTGGAACCGTTCACCGACGGGACGATGGCCGCCGCCCCAGCGGCCGTGTAGGCGCCGCCGAAGTCGGGGGTGCCCCAGGTACCTGACAGCGTGCGGGTGAAACTGTCCGCCACCACGGTGCCGGACGGGAGGGCCACCACATTGATGGCCTGGGTCTTGGTGTTGAATCCCCCATCCCCGTCGCCAACGGTGAGCGCCACGCTGTAGGTGCCGGAGTTGGCGAAGTCGTGCACGACCGTGGCGCCGGACCCGGAGGTGCCGTCACCGAAATCCCAGAGCCAAGAGGAGACGGAGCCGTTCTCCGGGTCGCTGGAGGCGGAGCCGTTGAAACTGCAGTGCTGATAGGTGCAGGTGCTCGAGAAGGCCGCGGTCGGGTTCTGGTTGGTCGTCGTCGCCATGACCGTCGTCGTCGCCACCGCGGCGTCGTTGTCGGTCACCGTGAGCGTCACCGGGAACGAGCCCGCCGTCGGGAACTTGTGGCTGATGCTGGCACCCTCACCGGTGGTGCCGTCACCGAAGTCCCATCGGTAGCGCACGATGGTGCCATCGGAGTCGATCGAGCCGTTGGACGTCAGCGAGCACGTCACGTGGGTGCACGACGCCTGGGCCACCGCCACCGGCGCCGCGTTGTTGCCACGAGGTACCGCGATATTGCGGTTGGAGGAGAACTCCGAGGTGTTGCCGGCCGGGTCGGTCGTGGTCGCGGTGATGACCTTGCCCTGCATGGACGACGGTGGGTAGAAGCGGGCGGCCCCCGAGGAGTCGGCCGTCACGGTGCCCAGGTAGAGGATGCCGTTGCCGTAGCCGTACTGCGGGTTGGTGGCCTCGAAGAACTCCAGCCGGCAACCGGCGCAGGTCGTTGCATCGATGGAGGCTGCCGTGGCCCCGAAGAGTGAGGCGTCGGCGATGCCCCCGTTCACGTTCAGGTTGGGATTCGTGCCGTTGTTGGGCTGGCCGTACGGCGCCAGGTCGATGCCATTGAATCCGACGATGTCGTGGATCGAGTTCTGGGTGAAGGTGTTGAAGTTCGTCGGCGACGAGGGGCTCACCGGAAGGTGTCCCGTGTCCTCGAGGAGGATGCCGGCCTGGCCGTAGGCGATCACATTGCCCGGACCGACGGTGATGCGCTGGCTGCCGGCCTCGATGCGTACGCCGTACAGCCCGGTATCGGCGGGTGTGCCGTTGTTCGTGACGCCGATCTTGTTGTTCGACACCACCGTGTCGTGCACTCCCTTGTCGATCTGGACGCCGCCGTTGGGGGAGTTGACGATCACGTTGTCGGAGATCGTCATGAAGCCCTCATCGAGATCGCAGGGCGAGGAACACGAGGGGTTCCCCTCCAAGCGCACACCGAGGTTCTTGTTCGACGCGAAGGACGGCGCGGCATCGCCGGTCAGATCCGTGCCGATGAAGTTGCCGATGACCGAGTCGTGCTGGGTGATCGTGTTGTGGGAGATCTCCACGGCGGTGTCGTTGTTACCAGACGACACGTTGCGCTCCAGCGGAGCGGTACCGCCCACCGTCGTGTACTGGGTGCCGGTGTTGATGTCGACACCG
>JANMIX010000587.1:0-4820 GCA_031376015.1 Acidimicrobiia bacterium
CTCGCCGCCACCGGCTACTTCGTGGCGGCCGAATTCGCGTTCGTGGCGGTGGAGCGAACCCGGGTGGAGACCGCAGCCGCCGACGGCGACCGGCAGGCCAAGCGCGTCTCGCGCATCCTCGGGGCGCTGTCGTTCCACCTCTCCGGCGCCCAACTGGGGATCACCGTGTGCTCGCTGGTGCTCGGCCTGGTGGCCGAGCCGACGGTGGCGTCGCTGCTGGAGCCCGCGCTCGGTCGGGGCGCGTCGGTTGCCGCCGCCCTGATTGCGGTCACCGTGGTCTCGATGGTGTTCTCCGAGTTGGTCCCCAAGAACATCGCCATCGCCCGCGCCGATGGTGTGGCCCGCCGGCTGGCCCCGCTCTCACTGGCCTACGGCGCCGTTTTCGGCGTGCTGATCCGGTTCCTCAACGCCGCGGCCAACGCCACGGTGCGCCGCTTCGGCATCGAGCCCCGCGAGGAACTGGGCGCCGTTCGATCGTTGGAGGAACTGGCGCTGCTGATTCGCTCCTCGGGCGAGGAAGGCACCCTGGAGGCCGGGGCGCTGGATCTGCTGAACCGCACGATCCGCTTCAACGACAAGACGGCGGCCGATGCCCTGGTGCCGCGTACCGCGGTGGCCTGGGTGGGCGAGAACGCCAGCCTGTCCGAACTCGTCGACCTCGCCATCGCCAGCGGGCGCAGCCGTTTCCCTGTGTGTGGTGACGACCTCGACCACGTGGTGGGAGTGGTGCACGTGAAGGACGTGTATCGCCGCAGTCCCGAGGCGCGGCCCACGGCCACCGTGGCTGAGGTCATGGACGAGGCATTCATCGTGCCCGAGAGCCGGGACCTGGCGTCGATCCTGTTGGAACTGCGCCACGGCCGGCAACTGGCCGTCGTCGTCGACGAGTACGGCGGGACGGCGGGCATTCTCACCCTCGAGGACGTGCTCGAAGAACTGGTCGGCGACATCGACGACGAGTACGACAAGCCGTGGATGTCCAAGGTGCTGCCCAAGGGCACCTTCGAGCTTCCCGGATCGCTGCACCCCGACGAGGTGCGCGACGCCTGCGGCTTCGAGATTCCGGAGGGCCCCTATGAGACGCTGGCCGGCTTCGTGCTCGACCGGCTCGGTCTCATCCCCGCCGCCGGCGCCGCCTTCTCCGCCGACGGTTGGGTCCTCGAGGTGCTGGAGATGGACCGCCGTCGGGTGGCCACCGTGCGGCTCAGCGCGCCCGAGCCCGACGGCGCCCCGCCCAAGGAACCGACATCGTGAACCCCGGCCTGCTGATCCTGTCGGTCCTGCTCCTGCTGGCCAACGGCTACTTCGTAGCGGTGGAGTTCGCCGTGATCGCCAGCCGGCGCACGAAGTTGGAATCGATGGCGGAGAACGGCGCGGTCAGTGCCCGGCTGGCACTGGAAGCCACCCGGTCGCTCTCGCTGCAACTGGCGGGCGCCCAGCTCGGCATCACCATGGCGTCACTGGGGCTCGGTGCGGTGGCCGAACCGGCGGTGGCGTCGGTCATCGAATCGGTTCTGGGCGCCGGCGACGTGATCCCCGAAGGGGTACAGACCACGCTCGGGCTGGTGCTCGGCCTCGGTCTCGTGGTGTTCGGTCACATGGTCATCGGCGAGATGGTCCCCAAGAACGCCGCGCTCGCCGACCCTGAGAAGATGCTGCTGCGGCTGGCGGTGGCGAACCGCATCTACCTGCTGGTGTTCGGCCCCCTGATCCGAGTGCTCAACAGCCTGGCCAACGCCGCCACCCGCCTGGCCGGGGTGGAACCCCGCGACGAACTGGCGTCGGCAGCCTCGGCCGGGGAGCTGGCGAACATGCTGGCTGCCTCCCGCCAGGAGGGGCTCATCGAGGCCACGGCCCACGATCTGCTCAGCGGCGCCCTCGACTTCGGCGACCGATCGGTGCACGAGGTGATGGTCCCGCTCTCCCAGGTGGTGGCGGTGGACCAGCGCACCCCCGTGGCCGAGGCCGAACGTCTCGTGATCGCCAGCGGCCACTCCCGCCTGCTGGTGATCGACGGTGACATGGATCGCGTCGTCGGCTTCGTGCACGCCAAGGATCTCCTGACGGTGCCAACCTGGGCCCGCGAGCGCCCCCTGCCCCTGGCCCGCATCCGCAGGGTGATGGAGGTGCGCCCCGACCGCCGGCTGGACACGTTGCTGGTGGACATGAAACGGACTCGGGTCCACCTCGCGGCCGTGCGCGACCGCGGCGTGACGCTGGGGCTGGTCACCCTCGAGGATGTCCTGGAGGACCTCGTGGGCGAGATCGTCGACGAATCCGACAGCGGGGTGACCCGGCTGCGGATCACGCCTCGGCGCCGGCAAGAGAAGTGACGCCCGAGGAACTGGGCGCGGCACTGCACGAGGTGCTCGACCGTGCCGCCATCGGCGGTCTGCGGCGCCTGAGCGGCGGTGCGTCGCGCCAGACCTGGGCTTTCGAGGCCGACGGTTGCCCGCTGATCCTGCAACGCGAACGCCCGGCCGGCCTGCGCGCCGGCGGTGGCATGGCCAACGAAGCAGCCCTGTTGCGGGCGGCGGCGGAGGCCGGCGTGCCCGTGGCCGCGGTGGTGGCCGACGACGGCGGGGCCGGCGCCCTCTCCGCCTTGGGCGCGCCGTTCCTGATCATGGAGCGCGTGCCGGGCGAGACGATCCCCCGCAAGCTCCTGCGCGATGAGGTCTACGCCCCGGTTCGCCCTGGGCTGGCCCGGCAGTGCGGGGCCATTCTCGCCGCCGTGCACCGCATCGACCCGGCCTGCGCGCCGGGGCTCGAGGAACCCGACCAACTCAACCAGTTCGAGGAGTTCCTCGATCTCCTTGGCGAACCGCACCCCGCCCTCGAACTCGGCCTGCGCTGGTTGCGCCTGCACCCGCCCGGCCACACCCGGGGCGCAGGGGTGGTGCACGGCGACTTCCGTACCGGGAACCTCATCGTGGGACCCCACGGTGTTGGAGCCGTGCTCGACTGGGAACTCGCGCACCTGGGCGATCCCGCCGAGGACCTCGGGTGGTTCTGCGTCCGGGCCTGGCGGTTCGGTTCGCCCCAGCCGGCTGGTGGGTTCGGGACGCGCGAGGAGCTGCTGGCCGGCTATGCCGAGGCCGGTGGTGCCGCCGTGGACCTCGATGATCTGCTCTGGTGGGAGACCATGGGCACCATCAAGTGGGGGGTGATGTGCATCGTGCAGGCGCGCACCCACCTCGACGGTGTGGCCCGGTCAGTGGAGCTGGCCAGCATCGGCCGGCGCGTGTGCGAGAACGAACTCGACGTGCTGGACCTTCTGGACCGGCGGCCATGAGCCTGCACGACCGTCCCACCGCCCTCGAACTGCTCGAGGCGGTGCGGGAGTTCCTCGAGACCGACGTGCTCACCGTCACCGAGGGGCAGGTGCGCTTCCACACGCGGGTGGCCATCAACGCGCTGGCGATGGTGCAACGGGAACTGGCGGCGGGCGACGCGCCGGCGCAGGCGCACGCCGACCGGTTGGCCCGGCTGGGCTACGCCGACGACGCCGCGCTGGCTGCAGCCCTGCGGGCCGGTGAGTGCGACGACGTGCTGGGGGAGGTGGCGGCGGTGCTGCACCCGGCGGTGGAGGCCAAGTTGGCGGTGGCCAATCCGAACTGGTTCGCGGGAGCCGAGCCCGGGGGAGGGGCGGACGAAGGAGGTCAGGCGCCGACCGCGTGAAAGCCGCCGTCGACATGGATCACTTCGCCGGTGGTCTTGGGGAACCAGTCCGATAGCAGTGCGGCGCAGGCCTTGCCCACCGACTCGTGGTCGCCCTTGACGTCCCATCCCAGCGGGGCCCGCTCGTCCCACACGTCCTCGAAGCGCGCGAAGGCCGGGATCGACTTGGCCGCCACGGTGCGGATGGGTCCGGCCGCCACCAGGTTCACCCGGATGGCATCGGGACCCAGATCGCGGGCGAGGTACCGGCAGGTCGACTGCAGAGCGGCCTTGGCGACACCCATCCAGTCGTAGGCGGGCCAGGCCTGGCTGCCGTTGTCGAAGTCGAGCCCGACGATCGACCCGCCCCCCGCGCTGCGCATCAGGGGGAGGCACAACTTGGCCAGCACCTTGAGCGAGTAGGTGGAGATCCGCAGCGCCACGGCCACGTCGTCCCAGGGGGCGTCGACGAACCCGCCGCCGAGGCAGGACGGCGGTGCGAAGCCGATGGCGTGCAGGGCCCCGTCGAGGCCGCCCCACTTGGCCTGCAGGTGATCGCGCACCACCGCCACGTGCTCGGGCACGGTGACGTCCAACTCGAGGACCTCGGGCTCGGTGGGCAGCCGACGGGCCACCCGCTGGGTCAGCCCCATGCCCCGGCCCGCCCCGGTGAGCACGATCTCGGCGCCCTGCTCCTGGGCGAGGCGGGCCACGCCGAAGGCCAGCGAATCGTCGGTCAACACCCCGGTGACGAGGATGCGCTTTCCTTCGAGGAGTCCCGATCCCATGCCTGCCCTCCGACCTCGTCCGAACGGCCGACGTTACCGGGCGTGTGGCGACCGGCCGCGCGCCTCTAAGGTGCCGACGTGCAAATCGGCATCTTGGGTGGAACCGGCCCCGCTGGCAGCGCGCTGGCGGCGCGCCTGGCCTCGGTCGGCTTCGAGGTCGTCATCGGCTCGCGGTCGAAGTACCGGGCCATGGAGACAGTCGATCAACTACTCGAACGCTGGCCGCAGCGGACGCTGAAGATCGGCGCCGGCGACAACGAGATCGCCGCGGACGCAGAGATCGTGGTGATCGCCACGCCCTGGGACGGCGCCACCCAGACGGCGCTGTCGGTGGAACACCTCCTGCGGGGCAAGGTCGTGATCTCGATGGCGAAC
>JANMIX010000607.1:0-3637 GCA_031376015.1 Acidimicrobiia bacterium
CTGGCGGTGGGCGGGGGCGGGCCGCGCTACGTGCAACGGCACCGTGACCGGGGCAAGTTGCTGGCCCGCGAACGCGTCGAGCTGCTGGTCGACCGCGACAGTCCCTTCTTGGAGTTCTCCGCAGTGGCCGCCTGGGGTTCGCAGTTCGCCGTGGGGGCCAGCATCGTCACCGGCATCGGAGTGGTCTCCGGCGTCGAGTGCGTGATCATCGCCCATGACCCCACGGTGCGGGGCGGCACCATGAACCCCTACACGTTGAAGAAGAACTTGCGGGCCCTCGAGGTCGCCCGTGTGAACCGGCTGCCGGTGATCAACCTGGTCGAGTCGGGCGGAGCCGACCTGCCCACCCAGGCCGACCTGTTCATCCCCGCCGGACAGATCTTCCGTGACCTCACGCTCCTGTCGGGCCTCGGTATCCCCACCATCGCCCTGGTCTTCGGCAACTCCACCGCCGGCGGCGCCTACGTGCCGGGCATGTGCGACTACGCGGTGATGGTCGACGGCGGAGCCAAGGTGTTCCTGGGCGGTCCTCCGCTGGTGAAGATGGCCACCGGCGAGGAGTCCGACGACGAGGAGTTGGGCGGGGCCGCAATGCACTCGCGCATCTCAGGGTTGTCCGACCGTTTCGCAGTCGACGAGCGGGACTGCATCCGCATCGGCCGCGACATCGTCGACAGTCTCAACTGGCGCAAGTTGGGTCCCGGGCCTTCGGCACCCGACGACGAGCCCGTGCACGATCCCGAGGACCTGCTCGGCATCGCCTCGGCGGATCTGCGCATCCCCTTCGATCCGCACGAGGTGATCGGGCGGATCGTCGACGGCTCGCGATTCAACCCGTACAAGCCTGATTACGGCACCAGCCTCGTGACCGGCTGGGCCTCGATCCACGGCTACCCGGTGGGGATCCTGGCCAACGCCCGCGGGGTGCTCTTCATGGACGAAGCCAAGAAGGCGACCGAGTTCATCATGCTGGCCAACCAAACTGACACCCCGCTGCTGTTCCTGCAGAACACCACCGGCTACATGGTGGGCAAGGAGTACGAGCAGGCCGGGATCATCAAAGACGGCGCCAAGATGATCAATGCGGTGACCAACTCCACGGTGCCCCACCTCACGGTGCTCATGGGGTCGGCCTACGGCGCCGGGAACTACGGGATGTGCGGGCGGGCGTACGGGCCCCGCTTCCTGTTCACCTGGCCCAACGCCAAGATCGCGGTGATGGGCCCCGAGCAACTGGCCGGCGTGCTGTCGATCGTGGCTCGGGAAGCGGCCGAGGCCAGAGGGATTCCCTTCGACGAGGAGGCCGACGCCGCCCAGCGCAGCGCCACCGAGGAGCAGATCGAGCGCGAGTCGAACCCGCTGCTCATGAGCGGGAAGCTCTACGACGACGGGATCATCGACCCCCGCGACACCCGCACCGTGCTGGGCATCACCCTGTCCGCCATCCACAGCAACGTCATCGAGGGCCGCCGCGGCTACGGCGTGTTCCGGATGTGAAGGACGCCGTGACTGCGACCAACCCCATCCGCACACTGCTCGTGGCCAACCGCGGCGAGATCGCCACTCGGGTGATGCGGACGGCTCGGGCCATGGGCATCACCACCGTGGCGGTGTTCTCCGACGCCGACGAGTGCGCGCCCTTCGTCGAGCTGGCCGACCGGGCGGTGCACCTGCGAGGCAACACGCCGGCAGAGACCTACCTGGATGGTGACGCCATCCTCGCCGCCGCGGCTGCGACGGGCGCCGACGCCATCCACCCCGGTTACGGGTTCCTCTCGGAGAACGCCGGCTTCGCCCGCGCCTGCGCCGCTGCGGGCATCATCTTCGTGGGCCCCTCGCCCGAAGCGATCGAGGCCATGGGTTCCAAGGTCGCGGCCAAGAACCTCATGCGAACCGCCGGCGTGCCGGTGCTGCCCGACGCAACCGTCGGGGACGGTACCGATCTGGTGGCGGCGGGCGCCGAGGTGGGCTTCCCGCTCCTGGTGAAAGCCGCCTACGGCGGTGGCGGCCGCGGCATGCGCATCGTGCACGATCCCGACGCGCTGGCCGGCGCGGTGGCGGCCGCCCAACGTGAGGCGGCCTCGGCCTTCGGCGACGGCACGGTGTTCCTCGAGCGGTTCGTGGAATCACCCCGCCACATCGAGGTGCAGATCTTCGGTGATCTGCTCGGCAACGTCGTGCACCTGTTCGAACGCGAATGTTCGATCCAGCGCCGCTACCAGAAGATCATCGAAGAGGCCCCGTCCCCGGCGGTCGACGACGAGCGGCGCGCCGCGCTCGGCGACGCCGCGGTGGCGGCCGCCAAAGCACTGGGCTACGTCGGGGCCGGCACGGTGGAGTTCGTGGCGGGACCGGGCGGCGAGTTCTGGTTCCTCGAGGTGAACACCCGCCTGCAGGTGGAACACCCGGTGACCGAGGCCATCACCGGCATCGACCTCGTGCACGCACAACTGCGAGTCGCACAGGGCGACCCTCTTCCGGACGCACTGCCCGAGGCGCGCATCACCGGCCATGCCATCGAGGCCCGGCTCTACGCCGAGGACGTGCCCGCCGGCTTCCTGCCTGCCAGCGGGCATCTCCACCACCTGTCGTTCCCTGAGCTTCCCGGCCTGCGCGTCGATGCCGGGTACCGCAGCGGAGGGATGGTCGGCACCCACTACGACGCCATGCTGGCCAAGGTGATCGCGTGGGCGCCCGAACGCCGTGAGGCCATCGCGCTGCTCGAGACCGCTCTGCGACGCACCCGTGTCCATGGGGTGCACTCCAACCGCGAGCTGCTCGTGGGCATTCTCGGTCACCCCGACTTCGCCGCGGGGCGAACCGACACCGGGTTCCTGGAACGCCACGACCCGGTGCAACTCATGGCCGCGGCCACGCTGCCGGGCACACGCGCCGTCCACGCGGTCGCCGCGGTGCTGGCCGCGCAGGCCCACCGGCGTGCGATCGCCGCCGTGCTGGCCCACCTGCCGTCGGGTTGGCGCAACGTGCCGACCCAGCCGGCGATCGCCACGGTGGCCGACGCCCGGGGCGAACTCGTCGTGCAGTACCGATTCGATCGGCGACGATCACTGGTGGAGGTGCGGGTCGACGGAACCCCACTCGACGTACGGGCCTGGAACATCGCCGAGGACGCGGTCGATCTGGAGATCGACGGGATCCGCCACCACTGCCTGGTGCTGCGCAACGGGTCGCACCTCTACGTCGACTCCTACGAGGGCTCCTCGACCTTCGTGGAGATCGATCCACTCCCGGTGCCTTCCTCGACGGCGGCGCCCGGATCGTTGATGGCGCCGATGCCCGGGTCGGTGGTGCGGGTGCTGGTGGAGGTGGGCGACGACGTCGCCGCCGGTGACCCGCTGGTCGTGCTGGAGGCCATGAAGATGGAGCACCCGGTGCGGGCACCGCATGCCGGGAAGGTCACCGAACTGCCCGTCTCGACGGGCCAGCAGGTCGAGGCCGGCGACGTGGTGGCCGTCGTGGTGGACCCTGAGGAGGCAGACGGGCAGTGAACGCGCAACGACCGGTTCGCATCGCCAACGTGTCGGGCTTCTACGGCGACCGGTTGGCGGCCGCGGCCGAGATGATGGCGGGCCCCGAGCCGATCGACGTACTCACCGGCGACTACCTGGCCGAACTC
>JANMIX010000673.1:0-1719 GCA_031376015.1 Acidimicrobiia bacterium
GCCCTGGTGGGCGAGCTGACGGTGACCGAAGCTCGCGCGCTGGAGGCCTCGGTGCAACTCGCCGCTGCGAGCGGTCAGGACGACGGCTCCAATGCCACCATCGACGGACGGCGCAGCGAGCTCCGCGAAGTGCTGGCGCCAGCCTTGGCCGCCGCGATGCGCCGGCTGCGCGTCGCCATCGAGCCCTACGACGTGGACGGTTCACTGATCGCCGAGACCGACCCGGCCGCCATCGAGGCGCTCTTGTTCGAGAACATCGCCCTCGGGCACCGGGCCCGAGACGAGGCCGAAATCGACGATGCCCGCGCCGACTACGAACGCCTCACCGTCCGCCTGGTGGAGATGCTCGATGACCTCGGCTTCGGCGTGGGCACCCTGCACGCCCGTGTCGGCGCGCTGCGTCAGGCGGTGCAGCGGGCGGCCGAGCGGGAGGCCGCGCGACAGGCGGGCCGAGCTCGGGAGGACATCGAAGCGGACCTGGAGCGCCTGCTCTACGAGGTCCGCCAGATGGAGCGCGAGCTGCCCGAAGCCGACTGTGCCGGGGTGCTGAGCGACGAGGACCTCGCCGCCCTGGCCGCCGAGCGGGACGCCCTGCAGGAACTGCTCGGACGCGAAGAGGTCCTGACCGCCGAGATCGCCGCCCTCACCCAGCGCCATGCCGACCTCGAGCACCGGATCGCCGAACTCGAAAATGAGGTGACGGCACCGATCGAGATGGATGCCGGTCGGGTCGAGGAGGTGCGGTCCCGACTCCTCCGCCGGCTGGCACGCGCAGCCCGGGCCGGACGATTCGGGGAACCGGTACCGGTGATCCTCGATGACGCCTTTCTGCACCTACCGGCCGAGGCCAAATGGGATCTGCTCGACATGGTCCTGCGGGTCGCCAAGCAGTGCCAGGTGCTGTACCTCACCGACGACCCCTTCGTGGCGGCGTGGGCCCGGCGCCGTTCCGCCGCCGGTCTCATCAGTCAGCTGGAGTTCGCCGCCCGCTGAGCGGCGGGCACGGGTGCACCCCGCTCCCTCCGGTCAATCGATGCGGCGCAGTTGGGTGCGGTAGCGCTCGGCCCGTGCCACATACGAGGCGGCGGGGCCATCGATCAGGAACGGGTCGCGGACCGCGTTCTCCTTGATCCGTGCGGGCACACCCAGCGCCATGGCGCCGGCGGGCACGATCGTGCCCGCCGTGACCACGGCGTTGGAGCCCACGACCGCTCCGGTGCACACGACGACCCGATGCAACACGACCGCACCGTTGCCGACCAGCGCCCCGTCCTCGATGATGCACGCCTCCAGATGCACGATGTGGCCGATCGTGCAGTTGCTCCCCACGACGGTGGGCCACGCAACCGTGGTGTGGAGAACCGATCCGTCCTGGATCGACGTGCCTTCGCCCACGGAGATGTCGCCGTCGTCGCCTCGCAGCACGGCGCCTGGCCAGATGGAGGAACGGGCACCGATGCGGACCCGGCCGATGATGACGGCGTCGGGGCTGATGTAGGCGTCGGGGTGGATTTCGGGGATGTCGTCGCCGAGGGCGTAGATGGGCATACCCCGCCTCCTAGTGTCGGAACATGGCCGCTGGCAAGCCCCGTCCTCCCCAACCCAAACGCGTGCCACACGTGCGACGCTTCCATGGCGACGAGGTACAGGATGATCTGCACTGGTTGGTCGAGCGCGACGACCCCGACGTGGTCGTGCACCTCGATGCCGAGAACGCCT
>JANMIX010000674.1:0-1782 GCA_031376015.1 Acidimicrobiia bacterium
ACTTTCTGCTCTTCACGGTATGCGGGTACGCGCTCGCCCGCGATAACGCCCTCCCCGTACTGCCCGCGCACGGCGTCATGTTCGACCTCGCCCGGATTGAGCTTGCGGACGGCGCGCAACGCTTTCACTTTCTCATCGCGCACGGCGCGCGGATTCCATTCGGCGGGCGGCTCGATGGCGACCAATGCGCAGAGTTGCAGCAGGTGGTTCTGCACCATGTCGCGCAGCGCGCCGGCAGTTTCGTAGTAGCCCCCGCGTCCTTCCAGGCCGAGCGTTTCCGCCGCCGTGATCTGAACTTGAGCGATATAGTTACGATTCCACACGGGTTCGAAGATGCCGTTGGCGAAACGCAGCGCGAAGAGGTTCTGCACGATCTCTTTGCCGAGAAAATGATCAATGCGGTAGATGTCATCTTCATCGAAGCTGCGGGCGATGTCGGCGTTGAGCGCGCGCGCCGATGCGAGGTCGTGCCCGAAGGGTTTTTCGATGACGAAGCGCGCCCAGCCTCCGGCGGCGGGTTGATGAGCTTGACCGGCAAGTTTCGCGTCGCCGAGGTGCTTCATAATCGGCGCAAACAACGCGGGCGGCGTGGCGAGATAGAAGAGCCGCCGCGCGCCCGCGCCCGTTCCGCGATCAAGCATCTCAAACCTGTGCGCCAGTTCTGCATAGCCTTGCAAGTCATCGCCGTCGTATTCCGCCGCGATGTAGGACAGGCGGGCGGCGAAATCAGCCCACGCCGCCTCGTCGCCCGCTCCCGCCTCGCGCATCACCGCCTCTCGCATCCGCGCGCGGAACTCGTCGTCGGTCATCTTGCTGCGCGCATAACCGATCAAGCGGAACTCCGGCGAAAGCAGACCGCGCCGCGCGAGGCGAAAGATGGCAGGCATCACCAGGCGTTGCGCCAAGTCGCCTGATGCGCCAAACAGCACCAGCGTGCAAGGTTCCATCACACGGTCAGCTTTCGCCGCGGTGACTTGCGTTCGGTCGTCAGTCATTATGTTGATCGTCATCGTGCATCACCTTTTCCACATCTAACCAAAGCCCGCCGCGAGGGTCGTGAACTCAGGAGTTTTTATTGGACATCTTGGTAATCGCGACGACCAGCAGGACCACCACCAGCACGCCGATCACCGTCCAAAGCAACATCCCCCCGCTCGTCCCGCCATTCATCCATCCGTCTGTACCATTCATCATAAAGTTCCTTTCGTTACGGTCTTGTTATCGTTTTATTTTTCAGCAACCGCACGCGGAATGCCGAAAATGTTGTAGCCCGTGGCCCAGAGAAGGTTCTGAACCATTTTCCGATCACGCCGCCGCAGACTCGCTCATCTTCACGCGCTTCAACAACAGCGCGTTGGCGACCACGATCAAAGTCGAGCCGGACATCGAGAGGGCCGCGACCTCGGGACTCAGCAGCCACCCGGTCAAGGGATAGAGCACACCGGCGGCGAGCGGGAAGGCAATGACGTTGTACCCGGCAGCCCACCATAGGTTCTGCCGCATCTTGCGCCGCGTGGCACGACTGAGGAGGACGGTGCCGATCACGTCGAACGGGTCGCTCTTCATCAACACCACATCGGCTGTTTCCATCGCCACGTCGGTGCCCGCACCGATGGCGATGCCGAGATCGGCTTGCGCCAGCGCTGGTGCATCGTTGATGCCGTCGCCGACCATGCCAACGCGCAAGCCCCGCGCTTGCATTTCTTTGACCTTCTCCGCCTTCTGTCCCGGCTGGACTTCGGCGAAGACCGTCTTGATGCCGAGTTCTTTGGCAACCAGGTT
>JANMIX010000694.1:0-4894 GCA_031376015.1 Acidimicrobiia bacterium
GGCACGAGTCGGAGGAATGTGCCGTCCGGTGCGTACACCGAGGGGCGTCCGTACCACTCGCCCTCGATGGTGCTCTGCCAGTTCGAGGCGCCGTCGTCGTCGGCCATGGGGGCTCCTACTGCTCTTCGAGGGTGCGGCGGAGCCGCTCGGAGGTCTCCGCGCCGACCAGGCGGGACACCTGGGCCCACACCGGGTCGACGTCGGGGTTGAACAACCCGGCGCGGTGGCGCCGGTCGCGTGCGGCGATGGCCGCGGGATCGAGGTCGACCGCTGCGGAGATCCCGCCGTCGGCCAGTGCCAGCCAGCGGTCGCGGTAGGCGGCCACGTGCTCGGCGATCTTGGCGAAGGCAGCCTCATCGGCGCGCTGCACCACCATCCACGGCGACATCAGCGCGTACTGCCGCATGGTCAGGTGGGCGGCCCCCAGGCCGGGTACCGAACGGGCGGCCTCGGCCACCTCGGTGAGGGGCCCGTAGACCTCGTCCATGTAGGCGATGTTGACGCCCAACTCGACGCGGGCGATGAGGTCGAGATGGAAGGCGTAGCCGGGCCCTGCCTGCACCGAGTCGACGGTGAAGTGGGGCAGCAGCGACTCGGGCCGACCGAAGGCGAACAGCATGTGGCTGTCGAGGCCGATGGCGTCCACGGTGAGGCCGATGTACACGGCTTTGGACACGGGGCAGCCATCGCCACCGTGGAACACGCGCAGCGAACCGACCGGCGCCCCGTCGGGGTCCGAGGCCGAGGCCAGCGACACCTGCTCGGTCTCGCGCAGGCCCAGCCGATCGATGATCGTGTCGCGCTGGTTCCCGCACAGATCTCCGGCCAGACCCATCAGTTCATCTCCGCGCTGTCGAGGGTGGTGCCGCCTTCGGGCGGGTCGGTGGACTCGGCGTTGCGACCACCCAGGATCTGCACGCCGATCTCCTTCATCACCCAGGCGTTGGCCAGCTCGGGCACCTCGCGCCGGGCCGGCGAGGGAATCACCGTGGCCTGACGCTTCGGGCCGTTGATGGGGAAGTTGTGCGTGTCGATGGCCCAGCCGTTGGTGAGTGCCCGGGCCCGCATGCGCCGGTAGGCCAGCGCCATGCCGTCGCTCTTGACGTGCAGCTCCGAGGGCAGGTCATAGGGCAGCAGTTCGGGCCGCATGCTCTCCACGATGTGGTCGTCCTCGCGGAAGATCTTCAGGGTTCGGTCACGAGTGTTCTTGTCGAAGGCGGGGCTCTTGAAGAAGTTCCGCAGCACGATGAACTTCACCAGCGTGGTGGTCTCGTCGATGGGGATGTTGGTGTCGTAGATGACCAGCTTGCCGAAGGGCAGGTTCACGCCCAGCTTGATGACGTTCGGCATCCAGAAGCCGCTCTCGGTGCGCACCTTGGGGCGCTCCTTCTTGCGGGAGGACAGCATCGACCAGATGCCCTTCGGTGAGGGCGGTTCCAGTTCGACCTCGACGTGGGCGGACCATTCCTGCTCCTCGATGTGCAGTTCGGGCACCTCGGGCTTGTCGGGGTTGCCGAAGCTGCCCGAGTGCACGAAGGGCGGGTGCGACACGTCGCAGCCGTTCTCCAGGATCCGCTCGTAGTTGGCGTGCCACAGGTACTCGCCGTAGACGGGCCGGAAGTCGGGGTTCTCCATGTACTCGAGGTACGGGATGGGCACCCGCTCGGCCTCGGGCAGATCACCGAGGAACACCCACACGAAGCCGTGGCGCTCCTCCACCGGGTAGCTGTCGACCCGGGCTTTCTTGGGGATGGGGACCCCGTCATGGTTGGCGGGGATCTTCACGCAGGCGCCGTCGGTGGAGTATTCCCACCCGTGATAGGGGCAGACGACACAGCCGTTCTTGACCTCGCCGCCCGACAGTGCCGCACCGCGGTGCACGCACAGGTCCGACAGGCAGGCCAGCGTCCCGTCCTCGGTCCGGTACAGGACGAGGTCCTGGCCAAGACACGTCACCTTCCTGGGGGTGGAGGTCACGTCCTTGGCGAACTCCACCGCGTACCAGAAGTTCTTCAGCACCCGCCCAGCCTAAACCGAAACGCTGTTCCGCACAACGGTACCGACCGGTTTTCTCCGAGTCGAGGCACCGATGGCGCCCTCAATGCCGGGAATGGGCGCTCGGGGACAGCACGGCGCCTCGTGGGGCACTATGGCCCCGTGGCCGAGCAATTCGAGTTCCAAGACCTGAGCGACGCCGAGTTCTGGGGGGTGGATCTTCGCCGGGCGACCTTCCGGGATGTCGACCTGATGGGGGCGCGACTGTCGCACGCCCGATTGGTCGACGTCGTGATCGATGCCGAGATCGATCGACTCGTGATCAACGGGGTGGATGTCACCGTCTACGTCAACGAGCGTGACGCCTGGTTCCCCCTCCGTTCGCAGCTTCATCCGACCGAGCCCGAGAACATGCGCGAGGGATGGCGGGCCTTCGTCGCTGCGTGGAGCGACACGATCGAGCGGGTGCGGGCGCTTCCTGAGGACCAGCGCCACGCATCGGTCGACGGGGAGTGGTCGTTCGTCCAGACCCTCCGCCACCTCGTGTTCGCCACCGACAAGTGGTTCACCGTGCCGATCCTGGGCGGAGCCTTCCACGCGATGGGCCTACCGAACTCAGGATCGGTCGATTTCGGTTGGCCAGGGATCGACAAGTCCGCCGAGCCGACGTTCGAGGAAGCGGTCGCCGCCTGGCAGGACCGGTGCGGACAGCTACGCAACTACCTCGAAGCCCTCGAGGCCGCCGACCTGACGGTCGAGGTGTCGGTGCTCGAGAACGGGGCCAGCGCGGTGCACGACTGCATCGGGGTCGTGTTCGAGGAGCACTTCCACCATCTTCGTTACGCCACCCGCGACTTGGACCGCCTCGGACCCTGAGGGTCGGCCGGGCGGTGGGGCGCGGTCCCGGCCTCGCCGGTCAGCCGCGCCGGTCAGCCTCGCCGGTCAGCCGCGCAGGTCAGCCGCTCCGGTCAGCCTCGGAAGCCGAGGCGGGCGGACACCTCGCGGGTGCCGGCCAGCAGCAACGGCGCCGTGTCGTTCAACCGGTCCCGGAAGCGCTCCAGTGGTCCACTCACGCTCATGGCGGCCGCCACCTTCCCGTCGTGGCCGAACACCGGCGCCGCCACCGATGCCGCGCCCGACATGCGCTCGCCGGTGGAGGTGGCGTAGCCGCGGGTACGGATGGTGGCGAGTTCTTCGTGCAATGCCTTGACCGAAGTGATGGTCTCGTCGGTGAGGCGGACCAAGCCCGCTTCCTCGACGTAGGCGGCCACCTCGTCGGCGCGGAGGAAGGCGAGCATGGCCTTGGACGACGCGCCGGCGTGCAAGGGCACCGAGTGGCCCAGCTGCACCACCATCTTCGCGTCACGGTTGGGGGTGACCTGGTCGAGGTACACCCGGCTGAGACCGGTGCGCACCGACAGGGTGGCCGTCTCCTGGGTCTGGGTGCTGAGCCGCTCGAGCACCGGCCGGGCCACGTCGCGCACGTCGATGCGGTCGAGGTAGGTGAGCCCCAGGCGCAGCACGGCGGGGCCCAATTGGTAGCGGTGGCTGTTCTCGTCCATCTCCACGAAACCCTTGGCCCGGAACGACGACAGGATCCGGTGCACCACCGCCTTGGACAGCGCCAGGGAGGCGGCGATCTCGGTCACGCCGAGGGTGCGGTCGTCGGCCTCTCCGAAGAGGGTGAGCACGTCGACCGCTCGCTCGATGGCGGCGATGGTCTGGCCCGGCGCGTCATCAGGCATGAAATGCACCGTACCGCACAGCGGAACAGCGGACCGTTATGGCCACGCGGCGCGGAGCGTGCTCAGGTGCGCTTCACATAGCGGCCGGGGAACGAGGGTGCGACCTCGTCGTTGGCGTACATCACGTGCCCGCCGACCATGGTGGTGACGGGCCAACCGGTCACCTCGACCCCCTCGAAGGGGCAGTGGTCCTGGGCGGAACGGCACAGTTCGGTGGTCACCGTGCGGGTCAGATCCAGGTCGCACACGGCCAGGTCGGCGTCGGCGCCCACGGCGATGGTGCCCTTGCGGCCATACAGCCCGTAGGCCTGCGCCGGCGCGGCCGAGGCGGCCTGGGCGATGCGGTCGAGCGTGAGACCCCGCTTGCGGTGCCCCTCACTCAGCAGCACCGGATACAGCAGCGCGGTGCCGCCGAATCCCGGGGCGGCGGGCCACAGGTCGTCGCCCTTGAGTTCCTCCATGCAGCAGGCATGGTCGGAGGCCACCCAGGTGATGTGGCCGGCGGCCAGCGCCTCCCATAGCGCGTTGTTGTCCTCGCGGTGACGGATGGGCGGGTTGACCTTGGCCCCCAGGGACGGGCCGTTGTCGTCGAAGTCCTCACAGGCCAGGGCCAGGTGGTGCAGTGTCGTCTCGCGGCGCAGGTCGAGGCCCGGGTTGCGACGGGCAACATCGAGCGCGGTGTCCAGCGCCATGCGGCTGGAGAGGTGCAGGAAGTTCAGCGCCACCCCGGTGGCCCCGGCCAGCACGCCGGCCTCCTCGATCGAGAGCCGCTCGGTGAGAGGCGGACGCCCCGCCGAGTACTCACGCAGGCCCGACAGGGTCGGGTCCTGCTGGGCCCGCTCGATGAAGATGCGCATCAGCTCGGCCTGCTCGCAGTGCAGGCTCACGCTCACCCGTCCGGGCCGCTCGGCGTTGATGCGGGCGACGGCCTCCATGATCTCGAAGAGGTGGCCGAGGTCGTAGTCGTCGTCGGACATCAGGAAGCTGCGGGTGTCGCGGCTGGACGAGGCGAGGTTGAAGCCCTTGTAGAACATGAAGTACTTGAAGGAGGCGACGCCCATCTCCTCCACCAGCCAGGGGATCTCGCCCACATGCTCCTTGGTGATGGGGGCCAGGTGCAGGCCGTAGTCCACCTTGCTGTGGCCGTCGAGGGC
>JANMIX010000701.1:0-1580 GCA_031376015.1 Acidimicrobiia bacterium
GCCGACCATGTGCTCGGGTGTCGCCTCGCCGTCGAAGGCCGCGAAGGCGTCGTGGAAGAACCCGCCGACCGGCGGGCGGAGGGCGGCGACGCTCTCGGCCCGGGAGAAGATGCGGGCGTCCGGGACCTCGGCGCGCTGGGCCTCGACGTACTGCTCCTGCAAGACGTCCATCTCGCGCTCGTCCCAGGGGTCGACCGGGCGGATCGTCAGGCTCATGGGACCACCTTGCCAGCGACGGCGTGTCGGACGCGCGCTCGAATACCTGTTCGATAAGTTCGCTCGTGCAGGGTCGAACAGGCGGTCGTCCACAGGCGTCGCGCCGGGCCCAGCGGGATGTCGGCGGCTCGGGCTAGCGTCGGCGCTCGACATCACGAACACATTCCACGAAGGACGGACCACATGGCTGGTGGAGACCGCGAGAAGGCCCTCGACGCCGCGCTCGCCAACATCGAGAAGCAGTTCGGCAAGGGCTCGGTCATGCGCCTCGGCGACGACGTGCGCGCGCCGATCGAGGTCATCCCCACCGGCTCGATCGCGCTCGACCTCGCGCTGGGCATCGGCGGGCTGCCGCGCGGGCGGGTCATCGAGATCTACGGTCCGGAGTCCTCCGGCAAGACGACGGTCGCCCTGCACGCGGTGGCCAACGCCCAGCGCGCCGGCGGCATCGTGGCCTTCATCGACGCCGAGCACGCCCTGGACCCCGACTACGCCAAGGCCCTCGGCGTCGACACCGACGCCCTGCTCGTCTCCCAGCCCGACTCGGGCGAGCAGGCGCTCGAGATCGCCGACATGCTGACCCGCTCGGGCGCGCTCGACCTGATCGTCATCGACTCGGTGGCCGCGCTCGTGCCCCGCGCCGAGATCGAGGGCGAGATGGGCGACAGCCACGTGGGCCTCCAGGCTCGGCTGATGTCCCAGGCGCTGCGCAAGATGACCGGCGCGCTCAACAACGCCGGCACCACCGCCATCTTCATCAACCAGCTCCGCGAGAAGATCGGCGTGATGTTCGGCTCGCCAGAGACCACGACCGGCGGCAAGGCGCTGAAGTTCTACGCCTCGGTCCGCATCGACGTGCGCCGCATCGAGACGCTCAAGGACGGCACCGACGCGGTCGGCAACCGGACCCGCGTCAAGGTCGTCAAGAACAAGGTGGCCCCGCCCTTCAAGCAGGCCGAGTTCGACATCATCTACGGCGTCGGCATCTCCCGTGAGGGCAGCCTCATCGACATGGGCGTCGACCACGGCATCGTGCGCAAGTCCGGCGCCTGGTACACCTACGAGGGCGACCAGCTCGGTCAGGGCAAGGAGAACGCGCGGGCGTTCCTGCGCGACAACCCCGACCTGGCCAACGAGCTCGAGAAGCGGATCAAGGAGAAGCTCGGGATCGGCCCGCAGGTCGACGCCCCGGCCGAGGCCACGGCCGTCGTCCCGGCCGAGGTGAGCGTCGACTTCTGAGTCGGCCGAACCATGGGCAGCACCGGTCAGCAGCGCAGCCGGCGTGGGAGCCAAGGCGCTGCCACGCCCGCTGACCGGGCCGACCTGGCAGCCGGCGTCGACCCCGGGGCCGCCGCTCGGGCGAT
>JANMIX010000711.1:0-4256 GCA_031376015.1 Acidimicrobiia bacterium
CCCGACCCCGACCCCGACTGCGCGTTCGAACCACCCGCACCGCGGAGCAGGTCCGCGGCGACATCGGCCATGTAGGCAGGGATCGGTTCGCGGCGCTCCTCCTTGCGTGCCTGCGCAAAGGCGATGTCGACGAGCGGCGTCAGATGAGCGTCGATCTCCGCCCCCACCTCGGGCAAGATCCGCAACAGCAGGTTGTACATGCCATCGGCGTCGGTCCAACGTTTCATGCACCGCAACTGGCGTTGACGGGCCCGGCGGGCATGCTCGTCGCGATCGGCCCGCGCCCGTTCCCGCGCCGCCGCATCACGTAGTTCCCGATGCGAGGCCCGGGTGGCCACCCCGATCAACTTGGCCTCCACCTCGGCACTCTGCGCCGCCCCCGCGATCACCTCCGCCTGCTCAGAGGACACCTGCCCCGTCCGCAACGCCTCATCCAGTTGGGTCTGTTGGCGCAGCTTGCGACCCGTCGCCAGCCGCCGTTGGGACTCCGCCGGAGACGTACCCGTCGAGGCGGCGATCGCATCCGCAGCGGATTTCGCACCCTTGGACTGCCACGCGCCCGTGCGTTCGTAACGGGGCCCCAGCCGCGTGATCGCCCCATCCACCAACCGGCGCATGGCCACCAACGAGTCGAATACCGACAACACCGACGGACCCGGCAACGAGTCGGGATCGATCGCACAACACAACGCCCGCAGCTCGGCCAACACCGCCGCGCACTGCGACGGCACGCCGGTGCCCAAGTCTCCGTGCGAGGTCGGATCGAACATACGTTTTCCAGTCTGCCGAGGGGCTGTGACAGTGAAGACCCCGCCCGCCGAGCGACCGCGGCAATACGGTGGGGGCATGCATGACCCGCTGCTCGACGAACTTGCCGCGCTCGCGCTGAGGCTGGCGGCCGACGCTGCGGCGTTGCTCGTCGAGGGCCTCAGCCGGGAGCGCAGCAGGGTGGAGACCAAGTCCACGGCCACCGACATGGTCACCGAGATCGACCGGGCGTCCGAGGCGCTCATCGTGGCCGGTTTGCGGGCGGCGCGGCCCGATGACGGCATCGTGGGCGAGGAAGGCACCGACCAGCCCGGCACCTCCGGCGTGGTGTGGTGCATCGACCCCGTCGACGGCACCACCAACTACCTCTACCGCCACGCGGGCTTCGCCGTGTCGATCGCGGCGGCCATCGAAGGCGAGCCCGCGGTGGGCGTGGTGCACGATCCGTTGCACGGCGAGGTGTTCGCCGCCGCGCGAGGCCGGGGGGCCACCCGCAACGGCGCGCCCGTCAACGTCGGCCGCACCGGGGAACTCGCCCAAGCGTTGGGGGCCACCGGGTTCAGCTACGACGCCGATCGGCGCCGGCGCCAGGCCGAGGTGCTGGTGAGGATCCTGCCCCGTCTGCGCGACGTGCGGCGGATGGGAGCGGCGTCGGTGGATCTCTGCTCGGTCGCCTGCGGCCGGGTCGATGCGTACTACGAGGTCGGCCTCGGGCCCTGGGATCTGGCCGCGGGGGCGCTGGTGGCGGCCGAGGCCGGTGCGGTGCTGGGCGACCTACACGGCGGCCCGGCCACCGGCGCGTTCGTGCTGGTCGCCAACCCGGGGTTGTTCGCCCCGCTGCGGTCCCTGCTGGTCGAGGCGGGTGCCGACGCCGTCTGACCCGATCGGGCCATGCACACCACGTCCACGTGACGCCGTGACAGGATGGGCGTGTGCCCACCCGGATACTGACCGTCGAGGACGATGCCGGCATCCGTACGTCGATCAAGATGGCGTTGGAGGACGAAGGCTGGGTGGTTGCCGAAGCAGCCACCGGCGAGGAAGCACTCGAGACCTTCGCGGCCCAGCCGGCTGACGTCGTGCTGGTGGACATCATGTTGCCCGGCATCGACGGCTTCGAGGTGTGCCGCTCCTTGCGCCGGCTCAGCGACGTACCCATCGTCATGGTCACCGCCCGGGCCGACACCTACGACGTGGTTGCGGGTCTGGAGGCAGGTGCCGACGACTACCTCACCAAGCCGTACCAGATCAAGGAACTCTCGGCCCGGATCCGCGCGCTCATGCGCCGGGCCCGAAAGCCCGACTCGGCCACCACCACGATGCGCTTCGGTGACCTCGAGGTGATCCCCGACGCCGGTGTGGTGCGCCGCGACGGCCAGGAGATGCACCTGACCAAGACCGAGTTCCGCCTCCTGTGCGAACTGGCCTCGAGTCCCGGCCGGGTGTTCAGCCGCGAGGTGCTCCTGGAACGGGTGTGGGGCTACGACTACTTCGGTGACGGCCGCCTGGTGGATGTCCATGTGCGCCGGCTCCGGACCAAGATCGAAGCCGACCCCGCCAACCCCCGTCACGTGGCCACCGTGCGGGGGCTCGGGTACAAACTCCAGGCGTGAGCGGCTCACCCCTGGCCCGCCTGCGCCACTTCCGCCTCCGCAAGCTGGCATTGCGGGCCCGTATCACCCTCGCCTTCAGCTTCGGTGCGCTCGTGTTGTCCGCGCTGCTGGCGGCCACCACGTTCGCGCTGACGCGGGCGAACCTGATCAGCCAGCGCGAGTCCGCGGTCCTGTCACGGGTGTACGTGAACGCGGGCCTGGTGCGCAGCGGCCTCGACGGGCGCACCAACGAACAGATCCAGACCACGCTGCTGCCCTCCCTGCAGCTACCGGAGAACAGCCGGCCGCTGGTGCACTTCGGCCAGCGCTGGTTCTCCATCACCGCCGCGGTTGGCGAGGACTCCATCCCCCTGACACTGCGTAGCCTGGTCACCGATGGGGGCAAGCCGGCCCGGATGACGTTCACCTTCGCCAGCCACACCTCGCTCGCCGTCGGGGTGCCACTTCCTTCGGTGCAGGCCGAGTACTACGAGATCGTCGACCTCTCCGATCTGGAGTCGACCCTCGAGTCGCTCGGGATCTCCCTGCTGGGCGCGTCGCTGATCACCACTCTGGCCGGGGTCGGGGTGGGGGCGTGGGCAAGCCGTCGGGCACTGCGGCCTCTTAGCGACGTGAGCCAGGCGGCCGAGGCCATCGCCGGCGGCCGTCTCGACACCCGTCTGGAGGCCACCAGCGATCCCGATCTGGGGGTTCTGGCCAGTTCCTTCAACCACATGGCCGGCGCTCTCGAGGAACGCATCGAACGAGACGCCCGGTTCGCGTCCGACGTGTCGCATGAGTTGCGGTCCCCTTTGATGACGCTGTCCACCTCGGTCGACATCATCGAAGCGCGCCGCGACGAGCTCCCCGAACGGGCGCAGTCGGCGCTCGATCTGCTCTCGGCTGAGGTCACGCGCTTCAATCAGCTGGTGGAAGATCTGCTGGAGATCTCGCGTTACGACGCCGGGGCGGTGCGGCTCGAGCTCGACGAGCTGCGCCTGTCGGAGTTCGTGATGCAGGCGGTGGCGGTCGCCTCCAACGCCACCAGCGTCCCGGTCGAGATCGATCCCGAGCTGGCGGGGGTGGTCGTGCAAGCCGACAAACGGCGCCTGGTGCGGGTTCTGGCGAACCTGCTCGACAACGCCCGCAAATACGGCGAAGGTGCGACCTCGGTGGCGGTGACCCTGGTGGACGACACGGTGCAACTGGCCGTCGAGGACGATGGCCCGGGGGTCCCGCCCGAGGAGCGGGCACTCATCTTCGACCGCTTCGCCCGGGGTGGCGAAGCCGGCCGTCGCGGTGCCGGTCTGGGCGTGGGCCTCGGCCTGGCGCTCGTGGCCGAGCACGTGCGCCTGCACGGGGGTCGGGTGTGGGTCGAGGACCGGCGCGACGGCAAACCCGGCGCCCGCTTCGTGGTGGAACTACCGGCGGTGCGGCCGTGACCCGCCGCGCTACCCCGATAGCGCTGGCGCTGATCGTCACCGCACTGATGCTGTCCGGTTGCGGGCTCCCCAAGGATACCGACCCACGCGCCATCGCCCCCCAGCGGGTGCCACCAGGCCTGCTCGACCCCACCACCACCAAACCGGGAGTCGGCGCGGCCGGTGCGGCGGTGAGCGTGTTCTTCCTGGCCGGCGACAAGCTCCGCTCGGTCAGCCGAGCGGTGCCCGACGTGCAGGCTATGGACGTGCTGTCGTCGCTCATCGCCGGTGTGGCCGATGCCGATCCCGAGGGCCTCACCTCCGCAATCCCCAAGAACACCCAGGTGCTCCAGATCGACACCGAGCGGTCGGGGGTGCTGGTCGTTACGCTCTCCGACGAGGTGCTCAGCATCACCGGGGTGCTCCAGAAGACGGCCTTCGCCCAGTTCGTGTACACCGCCACGTCGCTCACCGG
>JANMIX010000779.1:0-3370 GCA_031376015.1 Acidimicrobiia bacterium
ATTCGTTTTCATGGCCATGAACCGAGAGACCAAGCGCATGTTGCAGCGCCAGGGTCAGCTGTCCGAGGACGGCACCCCTACCGCGAAGCGACGTCAGGCGCCCGCGCCACGCCCGGTGGACCGTGAGAAGCGCACCAGCCCTCCCGAGTACGTCCGCGAGGTGCGGGCCGAACTCAAGAAGGTCGTGTGGCCCACCCGACCCGAGGTCATCAACTATTCGATCATCGTCTTCGTGGCGGTCGTCGTCCTGACCGCCTTTGTCGGCGTCCTCGACTACGGCTTCGGCGATTTCGTCCTCAACCTCTTCAGCGACAAGTGAGCATGACCGACTTCGACGACCCCATCAACGCCAACTCCGACGCAGACGATCTCGACGAGACCGTCGACATCGCCGACGTCGCCGGCGAGCCCGACACCGACGATCCCGCCGACGACAGCACCGACGAGGACGGGGCCGCCACCGACGGCGCCGCCGCGTCCGGCGACGGCGCTCCCGACGGCGCGGTGCAGGCCGCCGCCGACGGCGCGCTCTCCGAGGATGAACTGCTGGCCGACCAGGAAGTCGAGCCCGTGCAGAGCCCGTACGACCGGCCGGGCCGGTGGTACGTGGTGCATACGCAGTCCGGCTACGAGAAGAAGGTCAAGCAGAACCTCGAAGCCCGCATCTCCTCGATGAACATGGAAGAACGGATCCACGAAGTGGTCATCCCCATGGAGGACGTGATCGAGTTCAAGAACGGCAAGAAGGTCGTCGTTCAGAAGAAGGTGTTCCCCGGTTACCTGCTCGTGCGGTGCGACCTGACCGACGACTCCTGGTACGTGGTGCGCAACACCCCCGGCGTCACCGGTTTCGTGGGTCAGGGCGCCAAGCCTTCGCCCCTGCCCCGGCGCGAGGTCGAGGAGTTCCTCAAGGTCAAGACCGGCGAGGAAGAGGCGGCTACCCGCAAGGGCAAGCCCCGGCTCGACTTCGACAACGGCGAAACCGTGCGGGTCAAGGAAGGACCCTTCGCCGATTTCTCCGGCGAGATCATCGAGATCAACGAGGACCAACTCAAGGTCAAGGTGCTCGTCAACATCTTCGGCCGGGAGACTCCGGTCGAGCTCGAATTCAGCCAGGTGGCGAAGCTCTAGCGCTTCGTCCTAGCCTGATCCGTCCCCGCCCCTGGCGGGCGCACCCGGCACCATGCCGGCCGAACGATTCAGCGAGGTAGTTCCCCATGGCCAAGAAAAAGGTCGCGGCTGTCGTCAAGATCCAGATCGCCGCGGGCAAGGCCACGCCGGCCCCCCCCGTGGGCACCGCGCTGGGCCCGCACGGCGTGGCCATCATGGACTTCTGCAAGGCCTACAACGCCGCCACCGAGGCACAGACGGGCACCATCATCCCCGTCGAGATCACGGTGTTCGAGGATCGCACCTTCACCTTCACCCTCAAGACCCCGCCGACCCCGGTGCTCCTGCGCCAGGCCGCCGGGTTGGAGAAGGGCTCGACGACCCCCGGCAAGACCGCCGATGTCGGGTCGGTGACCGCGGCCCAGGTCGCCGAGATCGCCGCCATCAAGATGCCCGACCTCAACGCCAACGACCTCGAGGCAGCCAAGCTCCAGGTTCGGGGAACGGCCCGATCGATGGGCCTGTCGGTCAAGGACTGAACAGTTCGCACTACCCCCCGCCGGATGACCTCGCCGGTGGATGAGCGGGACCACTGAGGGAGCCTGAGGAGGCGACAGATGAAGCACGGCAAGAAGTTCACCGACGCGGCACGCAAGTTCGACCGTGAGCAGCTCTTCACCCCGGCCGAGGCCCTCGACCTGGCCAAGACACTCCAGATCACGCGCTTCGACGCCACCGTCGAGCTTGCGGTGCGTCTGGGTGTCGATCCCCGCAAGGCCGATCAGATCGTGCGAGGGACGGTGGCGTTGCCCGCCGGCACCGGCAAGGACGTACGCGTGGCGGTGTTCGCCGCCGGCGACCTGGCCACGGCCGCCCGGGCCGCAGGCGCCGATCACGTGGGCGCCGACGACCTCGCCGCCCAGATTGAAGGCGGCATGCTCGACTTCGACGTCACCATCGCCACGCCCGATCTCATGCCCCTCGTCGGCCGCCTCGGCCGCGTGCTCGGCCCCCGAGGCCTGATGCCGAACCCGAAGACCGGTACCGTCACCATGGACGTGGCCAAGGCCGTGGAGGAGTTCAAGGGCGGCAAGGTCGAGTACCGCACCGACCGCTACGGCAACATCCACGTGCCCCTGGGCAAGGTCAGCTTCGACGTGGCGGCGCTGCGCCAGAACTTCAACGCCGTGCTCGACGAACTGCAGCGGGCCAAGCCGGCCTCCGCCAAGGGCCGCTACCTGCGCAAGATCGTCGTGAGCACGACCATGGGCCCGGGCATCAAGATCGATCCGACCCGCCTACGTGACATCGAGGTCGCTTGAAGTAGTAACGAGGCGCTAGCTTCTGCGCTTCACGAAAACCGAACTGCTCGCCGAAGACATCCGGTGCGCGACAGCGCTGAAAGGGGCCCCGGCCCCGCCTGACGAGGTGGACATCTCCGAGTCTCACTCGGGCGTCCGCGTCTCACCGCGAGCCCGAGAAAACGAGAGGAGGTGTACCGATGGAGAATCCCCGTCCTGAGAAGGTGGCGGTCGTGGAAGAGGTGCGTGAGCGCTTCTCCCGTGCGAGCGCTGCACTGCTCACCGAGTACCGGGGCCTGAACGTGGCCGGCATCAGCCAGCTGCGCCGGGCACTGCGGGACGCAGGCGGCGAATACAAGGTGTACAAGAACACCCTGGTCCGTTTCGCCGCCCGCGACCTGGGTCTGGAACTCGACGACATGTTGACCGGCCCCACTGCGGTTGCATTCGTCGACGGCGACGCCGCCGCAGTGGCCAAGGCGCTGCGTGACTTCGCCAAGGGCAACCCGTTGCTGGTGCTGAAGGGAGGTCTGCTCGGCACGCGGGTCATCGACGCCGCCGGCGTCACCGCGTTGGCCGACCTGCCCAGCCGTGAGCAGTTGCTCAGCCAGATCGCCGGGCTTTTCGCCGCCCCCATGGCACAGATGGCCGGCTTGCTCGATGCGGTACCCCGCAGTTTCGCCTACGGCCTGCAGGCCCTCATCGACCAGGGGGGCGCACCCGGTGCGCCGGCCCCGGCCGCCGAGGCCCCTGCGCCCGAAGTAGCGGAGAAATCCGAGCCGGCACCCGAGGCGCCTGCCGCCGAGGAATCCACCGAGGCGCCTGCCGCCGAGAGCGAACCCGTCGCCGACGAGGCCGCCACCACCATCGATACCCCCGACACGGCTGCCGAGAGCGCAGCCGAAACCTCTGAGGAGAGCTGAACCATGGCAACCATGACCACCGACGAGATCCTCGAC
>JANMIX010000784.1:0-17298 GCA_031376015.1 Acidimicrobiia bacterium
CCCGAACGCGCCGGCGGAGGTGCCCTACGTCGAGGGCAGCGACGGAGGTGCCGGCGGGGGCCCCGAGGACCTCGGCATGCAGAGCGGCCACCAAGCCCGCCAGGCCGGCCACTTCAGACGACACCGGACAGGGCGCGGGCCAGGCCGCGCGGCAATCGCCGGGACAGGAGGCCGCTGTCGACGGCGCGGGCGATCTCCGGCGCAACGCGGACCTCGGCCCGGATGGGCAAGGCCAGGCAGGCCTCGACGTCGGCCGGCCCCAGCGCCCGGCCCTCCTCGCTGACCACGACCACCCCGGTCGCCCGCAGGGGCGCCGTCAGCGCCCGCCGCAGCGCCAGGTAGCACGGGCGCACCACCAGCAACGACTGATCCGACCCGGCCGCCAGGCGCAGCGCCACGGCATTGCTGTCGCCCGTCATCAGACCGGCATCAATGACCACCGGGCGAGGGTCACCGGCCAGCGCCGCCAAGAGTGCGTGCGCCCCCGTATCCGGCAGAGGGCCTTCACCGCGGGGCAGCAGCGCCAAGCCGTCGTGCACCGGCATCTCGCACCGGCCGGTGCCGTCGGCGGGCACGGAGGGCCACGCCGTCAACCACCCCGCCACCCCCGGGTGGGCGTCGCCCGGGTCGGGCAGACCCAAGGCGGCAGGCAAGTCGCCGGCCAGGTCGACGAGTAGGCACCGGCCGTGACGGGCCGACAGGGTGCTGGCCAGGGCGGCGGCCACCACGGTGGTACCGCTGCCGCCCTTGGCGGACCAACAGGTGACGAGCAACGCAACAGCCTCCGGGCGCGATGAACCGAGAACGGCGGATCGGGGGGCCGGAAGTCCGGCGAGCGCGCCCGGCACAGCCGGAGGGCAACGGGTCGGACCCTACGCAGTGCCCGAAGCGCCGGCAAGGGGTGGCGCAGGAATTCGTGTCGCGTAGGGCGCACTAGGGTCCGCCACAGATGGAGGCGGCCTTCTTCGACCTCGACAAGACGGTCATCGCCAAGGCGTCGATGGTGGCGTTCGGCGGACCGCTCTACCGCGAGGGGCTCATCTCGCGGTGGCTGCTGCTGCGCGCCCTGTACGGCCAGTTGGTCTACCTGTACCTGGGCGCGGACGAAGCCCGCCTCGAGCGGATGAAGGACGCCGTGCTGCGGCTCACAAAAGGATGGGATCAGGCCCGGGTACGAGCCATCGTGGAGGACGCGCTCACCGATGTGGTCGAACCCATCGTCTTCGACGAGGCCCTGCAGTTGATCCACGAGCACCAAGAAGCGGGCCGCAAGGTCTTCATCATCTCCGCGTCACCGGAGGAGATCGTGGCGCCGCTGGCCCGCTACCTCGGGGTGGATGCCCACCTCGCCACCCTCAGCGACCTCGACGAGGAGGGCCGTTACGTGGGGACCATGCGGTTCTATTGCTACGGGCCGGCCAAGGCAGAGGCGATGCGACGGATCGCCGAGGAACAGGACATCGACCTGGTGGCCAGTTACGCCTACAGCGATTCCATCACGGACCTGCCCATGCTCGAGGCAGTGGGGCACCCCGTGGTGGTGAATCCCGACCGCGAACTGGCCCGCGCCGGACGCGAGCGCGGCTGGGAAGTACGGGTCTTCCGCAATGAGGTGGCGTTGCGGTCCCGCCGGCCGATCTCGCCGCCGGTTGCCATCGGCGCCGCGGGAGGAACGCTGGTGGCCGCCGCCGCCGGCGTGGGCACATGGTGGTGGCTGCAGCGCCGGGAGGCCGAGGCTGCCGCCGCACGGACCGCGAGCGCGACCGCGACGCAATCGGTGGAGAGGTTGTGGCGGTGGGCATCCCTCCCGGGACACCCACCGTCGATCAAGCGGCCCGGACCTTCTTGGCGGCTACCGCCGCGAGGGCACCGAGGATGACCAGGATGAGGAGCTTCTTCATGGGGCGGACCCTATCCCTCTTCGCCGCCGACAGCACCGGCCTTGCTACGGTCGACCCTGGAGGTGTCCGGGCACCTGGTGGGCTCCGCCGCCTTCAAAGCGGTTGGTCGTAGTGATCCTGCGACGGCGGGTTCGATTCCCGTCCACCTCCGCCACCTCGGTAACGCCGGCGAGCGATGGTCCACGCCCGAGGTCGGAGCCCCGCAGAACAGACGCGCCAGCGGCGCCACCCTCGCGGGTGACGCCGCTGATCCACCGCTGGGCAGACCCGAAGGTCAGCTGAAGGTGACGTTGAGGCTGCCGGTGGTCGGCACCGACGTCTTGGCGCAGAAGACCTTCGCCGAGACCGGATCCATGGTGAAGACGTACATGTAGGCCGATCCGGCAGGCACGGCCACGGTGCCGGCGCCGTCGCACACGTCGACAGGGTCGCCCAGGTCGCTGCCGTTGCTGTCCTGGAAGCTGACGCTCAACGCCGGTTGCTTGCCGGTGGTATCGATGGCGGAGACGGCGGCATTCTTGGCCGTCGCGCCGGGGGTGAAGCACGCCCCACCGACACCGAAGGCGGGCAGCACGACGTCATCGACCGGAGTATCGGTGCCGAGGGCTGCCGGGCCGGCACACCCGGCCACGATACCGGGACCTGCGTAGGTGGCCGTGTCGGCCTGCGCCGTCACCATGCCGGCCGTGGACAGACCGAGGACCGTGGCCCCCACCAGAAGTGCGCGTAGCTTCATACATTTCCTCTCGCCGGTGCGACCCAATTGCCGCAATTATGACTGATTTCGACGATGGTATGCGGGATTCCTGCTCGAATGCGCCGATTGCGTGCAGATCGCGCCCCGAGTGAGCGTTCGGAGCACCAAGATGCCGACGGTGCACATCGATCAGACCAGCCAGTGGGGCGCGTTGCGCGACCACGCGGAGGAAGTGAAACCGCGGCACCTGCGCGACTTGTTCGCCCAGGATCCCGACCGGGCGACCCGGATGACCGTGCCGGCGGGCGATCTCCACCTGGACTTCTCCAAGCACCGCGCCACGGCGGTGACGATGTCGCTGCTGGCCGACCTTGCCGCGGAGGCCCAGGTGCAGGAGCGCTTCGCGGCGATGCTGCGGGGCGAGCGCCTCAACGTCACCGAGGACCGCGCCGTGCTGCACACCGCCCTACGGCAGCCGGCCGGCACGAGCCTGCACGTCGATGGCCAGGACGTGATCGGCGACGTGCAGGGAGTGCTCGGGCGCATGGAGCACTTCTGCCGGCGCGTCCATTCCGGCGACTGGCGCGGTGCGACCGGTGAACGCATCCGGTCGGTGGTCAACATCGGCATCGGCGGGTCGGATCTGGGGCCGGCCATGGCCTATGAGGCCCTGCGGGCCTACGGCGATCGCCGCGTCGCCTGCCACTTCGTCTCCAACGTGGACGGCGACGACATCGCCGAGAACCTGATCGGCCTCGAGCCCGCCTCGACCCTGTTCGTGGTGGCCTCCAAGACCTTCACCACCCTGGAGACCATGACCAACGCCGCCACGGCCAAGTCGTGGATCACCACCGCCCTGGGCGACGGTGCGGTGGCCCGGCACTTCGTGGCGGTGTCCACCAATGCCGAGGCGGTGGCCGACTTCGGCATCGACATCGAGCAGATGTTCGGCTTCTGGGATTGGGTCGGCGGGCGCTACTCGGTCGACTCCGCCATCGGGCTGTCACTGATGTTGGGGATCGGACCCGAGCACTTCCGAGCGTTCCTCGACGGCTTCCATCAGATCGACCGGCACACCGCCACCGCGCCGGCCGAGGTCAACGCCCCGCTACAAATGGCGCTGCTCGGCGTCTGGTACCGGAACTTCTTCGGCTGGCAGAGCCACGCCGTACTGCCCTACTGCCAGGAGTTGTCGCGTTTCCCCGCCTACCTCCAACAACTCGACATGGAGTCGAACGGCAAGCAGGTGCACCTCGACGGCACGCCGCTGGACATCGACACCGGGCCGATCGTGTGGGGGACGGCGGGCACCAACGGCCAGCACGCGTACTACCAACTGCTGCACCAGGGCACCACGATCGTGCCCGCTGACCTGCTCGGCTTCGGCCGCCCGGTGCACGACGACCTGGGGGGCCACCACGACCTGCTGATGGCCAACCTGTTCGCCCAGGGTGAGGCGCTCGCCTTCGGCCGCCCCGCCGAGACGGTGCGCGCCGCGGGCATCCCGGCCGAACTCGTGCCCCACCGCACCTTCCCCGGCAACCGGCCCACCACCACGATCCTGGCGCCCCGGCTCACCCCCTCGGTACTCGGCCAACTCATCGCCCTCTACGAGCACAAGGTCTTCTTCCAAGGCGCCCTGTGGGGCATCAACAGCTTCGACCAGTGGGGGGTCGAACTGGGCAAGGTGCTGGCCCAACAGATCGTCCCCGAACTGGCGGCGGAAGCCGGCGCGGTGATGTCGCACGACCCGTCGACCAACGCGCTCATCGAGCGCTACCGGACCCTGCGCGACCACCCGCCGGACTGACCCACCGTCGAGGGGGGCACACTCTCCGAACGCCGACTCGCGGCCCGAACCCGACGGCGACCCGGCCACGATTCCGAGCGGGCCCATTGCACCCTTCGCCCGGGCGTGCCAGTGTGCGGTTCTCCCCGTTTCCCCCTTCCCGTTGATCGGGCGCGCTCGGCGCGCCCACCTCGAAGGAGGAACCCGCATGATCAGTGCGCTCGAACTGCGCGCCGTCGCCGACCTGCTCGCCACCGCCACATCGTCGGAGGGGTTCGGCGTCCGAGCCCGGCTCGTGGGGATCGGCACCGTCGATCCCGACGGCGCCTTCGACCTGGCGCTGCGTGACCTCGACGGTCACAACCCTACCGACGCGCTCTTGGGGTTCTGCGCCCCGGACGACTGGCAAGCACTCGGTGTACTCACCGGGGGGTGGGCGGGACCGATCGGTGAGGGTCCCCCATCGGCGCACCCCGACGGTCAGCGCACCCGGCTCGTGGTGCTGGTCGATCGAGACGGCCAACGCGTCGGGCGCATCCGTTTCGCCGATGGCACCGAGGTGGACGAGGCGCCCGAAGGTGGCCTGTTGCTCGACGCGCTGCACCGTGCCCTCGGCCTGGCCACCGAGCCACCGGCACAGCACCCGGGAGTGTTCCTGTCACGCCTGTGGCTGGCCTCGGTGGTGGAGGCAGGCCGCGAGCGACCGAGCACCTGGGCCGAGGTGGTCGCCTGCCACCCGGCCATGGTGGTACTCGCCGCCAACGGACAGTCGCTGGGGTCCGCCCATCTGGCCGTGGCCGCTCGGGCCATGACCGACGCCTGGGGCTGGTCGGGGGTGCACCGCCAGGCGACGAAGGGATGGCTGCACGCCTTGGTCGAGCCGTCGGTGGCGGCCTGGATGGACGAGGGCATGCTGGCGCGCTGGCTGGACGCCAGCCTGCCGGAACTCGACGTGCTCACCGAGTTGGCCGTGGCCGCCTGCACGCCCGAGGCCGGGGCACGACTGCGCGACGAGATCGGGGTGCTGTGTGATTCCGGGTCGAGCGCGGCGTGAGCCGCGGACTCAGACGGCGAGGAGGTCGCGGGCGCCGGTGTCGCTGGAGGGGTGACGAAGTTTCGACATGGCCCGAGCCTCGATCTGGCGAATGCGCTCACGGGTCAGGTTGAAGTGCTCGCCGACTTCCTCGAGCGTGCGGGGCTCGCCGCGATCGAGACCGAAGCGGAGCTTGAGGATCTCCCGCTCGCGCTCGTCGAGGGGGGCGAGCAGGCGCGAGATCTCATCAGGCAACAGCGCGGTGGCCGCCACCTCGAAGGGCGACTCGGCCGAACGGTCCTCGACCACGTCGCCCAACTCGGCGTCGCCGTCCTCACGCAGGGGCTCGGACAGCGACAGGGGTTCTGCGGCGAAGCGCAGCGCCTCGGTCACCTTGTCCTCGGGCATCTCCACCTCGGCCGACAGCTCGGCCAGGGTGGCGGGCCGGCCCAGCTTGAGTTCGAGCCGGGCCCGGGCCTTCTGCAGCCGGGCCAGGGTGTCGCCGGCATGGACGGGCAGGCGGATTGTGCGGCCCGTGTTGGCGATGCCGCGGGTGATGGCCTGACGGATCCACCAGGTGGCGTAGGTCGAGAACTTGAAGCCCTTGCGCCAGTCGAACTTCTCGACGGCGTGCATCAAGCCCAGGTTGCCTTCCTGGATGAGGTCGAGCAGCGGCAGCCCCGATGCCTGGTACTTCTTGGCGATCGAGACCACCAGGCGAAGGTTCGACTGCACGAAGGTGCGCTCCGCGTCCTCGCCGTCCCGAGCGACACGCCGAAGATCCCGCTTCCGTGCCGGCGTCAGTTCCTTACCACCGGCATCGAGATGAGTGCGCGCCTCGTTCCCGGCCTCGATGGCCTGGGCGAGACGCACTTCGTCGTCCTTTGTGAGCAGCGGATACTGCCCGATATCGGTGAGGTACAGCCGGACGAGGTCTTCCTCATCGCGCTCTACGCGCTCTTTGGGCAAGACAACCCTCTCTTGGTAGTTCAGACGCCTCGGGAAACCGGCAGAGATGCCGGGAGGACGACCCTTACGATACTCAGTAGGTCAAGTTCCCCAACCGTAGGGTCGCCATGGTTGGTCACTGTCGATAAAGAGTTTTCGCTGGTCAGGCCAATTTTCCTGCACCGCGACGGGAATTGAAGGGGAGATTGAGGGGAAATGCCCGAATCGGTGGAGCTGACCATGGTCATCATGACCTTTATCGCCACGGACGATGCTCGACTTTCGGAGCTTCTGGCCAAGTACGTGGTACTCACCCGCGGCCAGGTCGGGTGCCGCAACGTGGATCTCTGTGTGTCCTCCAGCCGGGCCCATACCTTCGTTGTCCTGCAGAAATGGACCAGTCGCGCCGATCAGCAGGCCCATTTCGACTCTCCGGTGATGGTCGGTTTCGCCGAGGGATGCCGGGGCCTCCTGGCCCAGCCACCGGTCATCGACCTCCTCGACGCCATCAGCGCCCACGACCTGGCGTAGGGGTCTGGGCGTCGGCACGCAGCGTGGTCGTTACGGCGGTTGATCGGGAGCCCCCTAAGCGGTAGCTTTCCCAGATGGCGAGCGAAGAGTCCCATTATTCGGACACACTTCCGGGCTGGGAGGGCGAGTTGTACGCAGCGAACCTCTCGCATCACCGTCGCTACGACGAGGACTTCCTGCGCACGCTGCCGTTGCGAATCACCGACCGGGTGCTGGACGTGGGCTGCGGCGCCGGCGACTTCACGGCCACCGTGGCGGCACTGGTGCCCGACGGGGAGGTCGTCGGCCTCGACCCGCAGCCGAGCATGCTGGCCCAGGCCCGGCCCCGCGCCGCGGCGAACCAGTCGTTCCACCTCCTCGCCGCCCAGGACATGGGCGGCGCCGCACTCGGCGGCCCGTTCGATGTGGTGATGAGCAGGGCCGTGCTGCACTGGATTCCCTGGGCCGACTATCCCGGCGTGCTGGCGTCGGCCCGGCAACTGTTGGTGCCCCGGGGTGTCCTGCGTGTCGAGTGCGGGGGCGCCGGCAACGTGCGCGAGGTGGTCGCCTACCTCGACTCGCTGGCGGCCGAGTTCACCGACGTGCGCTGCCCGTGGACGTTCGCCGGAGCCGGCGAGTGGCTCGACCTCCTGCGGTCTGCCGGCTTCGACGTCGAGGGCGGCTTCGTGCGCTCGGTGGCCCAGCGCCGAGGCTTCGACCGCGAATCCCTGGCGGGATGGATGGTCAGCCAGGGCACCCAGGGTTACGAACTCCACATGTCCGAGACTGACGCCGCTGCCTTCCGCGCCGCCGCCACCGAGGGCCTGGACGCCCTGCGCCGTGACGACGGCTCCTACGACCTCACCTACGTGCGGGCCGACGTCCTGGCCTTCAACGGAACGCGGGGATGACCTCGCGGCCCATCAACTCGATGGTCTGCATGACCTGTTCGTGGCCGATCTTGTAGGGGTTCACCAGGCACAGCAGCAGGTCGACACCGGCGGCCTCGTACTGGCGGCACTGCTCGATGCACTGCTCGGGGTTCCCCAGCACGCAGGCACCCGAGTCGGTCAGGTACTCGAGGCTGAGCAGGTCGAGGGTGCCGGTGTCGCTGTGGCTGCGCATGTCGGCGGCGTAGCCGTACGAGCCCAGGTCCTGGTTCAACTCGGCGGTGTAGTCGACCACCGACGCGATGAGCCGGGCCCCGTACTTGGGGTACCACTCGAAGGATTCGCGCGCCGTCTCCCGAGCCTCCTCGGTGCTGGGGGCACACACCGCCATGGTGAAGGTGGCGGCCTCGTTGTGCACACCGACACCGAGCGGTTGCTGGCAGCGGCCGACAGCGTCGCGGTACACGTCGATCTTCTTGCGGACCTCCTCGGGCGGCAGGCCGACCGCGAACGAGCACAGGCCGAGACCCAGTTCGCCGACCTGACGGTGACCGTCGTCGCTGGAGGTCGCTCCCCAGATCGGAGGGTGCGGCTTCTGTAGGGGCTTGGGCAGCACCCGGCGTTTGGGCATCGACCAGTTGGCGCCCTCGAAGGAGTACTCGTCGTTGGTCCAGCAGCCCACGACGTGACTGATGGCCTCCTGCCACATCTCCCGGGTGACGGACGGGTCGATCCCGAACCCCTCCAACTCGGCGCGGGTGGAGGAACGCCCGGTGGCGAAATCGACCCGGCCGTTGGAGATCAGGTCGAGCACCGCAACCGACTCGGCCGTGCGCACCGGATGGTTGTAGGGCTTGGGCATCAGCCGCACCCCGTAGCCGAGGCGGATCCGTTCGGTGCGGGCGGCGATGGCGCCGTAGAGCACCTCAGGGTTCGAGCAGTGCGAGTACTCCTCCAGGAAGTGGTGCTCCACGGTCCAGAAGGCGTCCCAGCCCCACCGGTCGCCGGCGATGGCCTGCTCGAGGGTGTGCTGATAGGCCAGCAGTTCGCTGTCGGGACCCCACGGCCGGGGAACGGGGATCTCATAGAACAGGGCGAAGCGCATGCGGTCTCCTCCGAGGGACCCACACCCACGGCCGGGTGCGGTCGGCTACAACAGTCGCGCAGCGGCGGCCATCGCCGCGCGACGGTTGTCGCCACGAGGGGGAATCATGAGCACCGACACCACACTGGCCGGACGCACGATCGTCGTCACCGGCGCCGCCTCGGGGATCGGGCTGGCCACGGCTCGGCTGTGCATCGCCCAGGGCGCCAAGGTCGTCGGCGGCGACCGGGTCGAACCGCCTGCCGGTGAGGACTTCGGCTTCGTGGCCACCGACGTGACCGACGCCGGTCAGGTCGCCGCCCTCTTCTCCGCCGCCGGCGACCGGGTCGACGGTGTCTTCCATGCCGCCGGCGTGGCGGGCGGTGGACCGGTCCACCTGATCAGCGAAGCCGAGTGGACCAAGGTGATCCGGGTGAACCTCACCGGCACCTTCTTGGTGGTCCGCGAGGCGATCCAACGGATGCTCGATCAGGAGCCCCTCGACGGCCAGCGCGGCTCGATCGTGACGGTCGCCAGCATCGAGGGCCTGGAGGGCACGGCCGGGGGCAGCGCCTACAACGCCTCCAAGGGCGGCGTGGTGCTGCTGACCAAGAACCTCGCTCTCGACTACGGCCCCAGGGGGATCCGGGCCAACGCACTCTGCCCCGGCTTCGTGGACACCCCCATGACCGAGTCGGTGTTCGGGATGCCGGGCATGGAGGAGCCGTTGGCGCTCATCACCGAGGAGCACGCCCTGCGCCGCAGGGCCCAGCCGGGCGAGCTGGCGGCGGTGGCCGCCTTCCTGCTCTCGCCCGGCGCGTCGTTCGTGTCGGGCCAAGCCATCGCCGTCGACGGTGGCTACACCGCGGGCCGCGATCACGGCATCACCAAGCTCCTCGGCCTCAGTTAACGCGTCGCGCTCGGGCGCCGGCCGCCGGTGCGGCGTAGCTTCGCTGGAATGAGCTACCGCGTCATCCAGTGGGCGACGGGCACGGTCGGCATCCATGCCGTTCCCGCCATCGCCGAGCACCCCGATCTCGAGTTGGCGGGCCTGTGGGTCCACTCCGACGCCAAGGCCGGCCGCGATGCCGGCGAGTTGTGCGGGGTCGGCCCTCTCGGCGTCATCGCCACTCAGGACGCCGATGCCCTCCTGGCCACCGACGCCGACGCCATCTGTTACATGGCGCACTCCGACGTGCGGCCCGACCAGGTGGTCGAGGATCTGTGCCGGATGCTGCGAGCCGGCAAGAACGTGGTCAACACCTCCTTCGTGCCCCTCCTGTACCCCAAGGCCGCCGGACCGGGCGTCTTCGAGCGACTGCAGGCGGCCGGGGAGGAGGGCGGCACCAGCATCTACACCTCCGGCATCGACCCCGGCTACGGCAACGCCGGCGCCACCATCGGCGCGTTGGCTCTGTGCAAGCGGATCGACACCGTCCGCATGGCCGAGATCGTCAACTACGCCACCTGGGACAACCCCTTCACGATGTTCGAGATCATGGGTTTCGGCAAGACCGACGCCAAACAGTCGCTTCTCCTGTCGCCCGGCTCGACCGCCCTGGCCTGGGGACCGGTGCTGGAGTTGGTGGCGGCAGCGATCGACGTGAGGCTCGACGAGATCACCGAGTGGCACGAGATCCTGCTGGCCGACAAAGGATTCGACATCGCCTCGGGCCACATCGACGAGGGCACCATCTCGGGGATGCGCTTCGAGATCCGCGGCATGGTGGGCGGTGAGGCCCGCATCGTGGTCGAACACGTCACCCGCCTACGCGACGAGGACGCGCCCCACTGGCCCAGCGGCCATGGCTACGTCATCGACATCGAGGGAGAGCCCAGCGTGCGCATGACCCTGGAACTGTCCTCGAAGGTGGGCGACCACAACCACGCCGGCTGCCTGGCCACCGCCATGCACGTCCTCAACGCCATCCCGGCGGTCTGCGAGGCGCCGCCCGGGGTGCTCACCTTCATCGACCTGCCCGTCTATTCGGGCCGGCATCTCCTGCGCTGAGCGGCACGAACCCGACCGCCATACCGAAAACGGCAGCGATCCGAAAACGACAGGGGCCCGCCGGCGAACCGGCGGGCCCTCGTCAGTTCCGCAATTGGCTCAGGCCTGGCCGGCCTTCTCCAGCGCCGAGCAGCAGGTGTCCACGATGAGCTTGGTCACCAGGTAGGGGTCGCAGTTGGCGTTGGGGCGACGATCCTCGATGTAGCCCTTCTTGTCGACCTCGACCTGCCAGGGGATGCGCACCGAAGCGCCGCGGTTCGACACGCCGTAGGAGTACTCGTTCCAGGGGGCGGTCTCGTGCAGGCCGGTGAGGCGACCCTCGATGCCGAAGCCGTAGTGCTTCACGTGCTCCATGGCCTTCTCGCCCAGCGCCTCACAGGCGGTGATGATGGCGTCGTAGCCGTTGCGCATGGCCTTGGTGGAGAAGTTGGTGTGCGCACCGGCGCCGTTCCAGTCGCCCTTGACCGGCTTGGGATCGAGCGTGGCGGAGACTTCGAACTCCTCGGCAACGCGGTACAGCAGCCAGCGGGCCAGCCACAGCTGATCGGAGACCTCGAGGGGGCCGGCCGGGCCGACCTGGAATTCCCACTGGCCGGGCATGACCTCGGCGTTGATGCCCGAGATGGCCAGACCGGCCTCGAGGCAGGCCTCGAGGTGCGCCTCGACGACCTCGCGGCCGAAGATCTCATCGGCGCCCACGCCGCAGTAGTAGCCACCCTGGGGAGCGGGGAAGCCGCCGTCGGGGAAGCCGAGGGGTCGGGCACCGTCGAAGAACGTGTACTCCTGCTCGATGCCGAACCAGCTCTCCTGAGCGGCGTGCTTGTCGGCCACGGCCCGCAGACCGGCACGGGTGTTGGTGGGGTGCGGGGTCATATCGGTGAGCAGGACCTCGCAGAGGACCAGCTTGTTGTTCCCGCCACGGATGGGATCGGGGCAGGAGAAGACGGGCTGCAGCACACAGTCCGAGGCGCTACCGGGCGCCTGGTTGGTGCTGGAACCGTCGAAGCCCCAGATGGGGAGTTCGGCGCCGTCGTCGAGGACCTTGGTCTTCGAGCGAAGCTTGGCGGTCGGCTCGGTGCCGTCGATCCAGATGTACTCGGCCTTGTAGCTCACGTGCGTTCCTTCGGACAGAGGGGTGGATATGACGCTGCACCGTCGCAGCCCGCGGTTTCCGGCCCGTTGCCCAAATGTGAACGGAGTGTGAAGGGCACGACGAACAGGGTGACACCGCGGTCCACCATGCAAACATGCGGAGGTGATCGAGCGCCAACAGGACTACGTGCTGCGTACCGTCGAGGAGCGAGGGGTACGCCACCTGTGGCTGTGGTTTACCGATGTGCTGGGCCAGCTGAAGTCGGTGGCGATCTCCCCGGCCGAGCTGGAAGGGGCCTTCGAGGAGGGCATGCAGTTCGACGGGAGCTCGATCGACGGCTTCTCCCGGGTGCAGGAATCCGACGTGCTGGCGCGCCCCGACGCCAACAGTTTCGAGCTGCTGCCCTGGGCCGTGGACGAGGCTCCCTCGGCCCGGATGTTCTGCGACATCGCCCGCCTCGACGGCACCCCCTTCGAGGGCGACCCCCGCCAGGTGCTGCGCCGCAACCTCGACGCCGCCCGCCAGATGGGCTTCACCTTCTACGTGGCGCCCGACATGGAGTTCTTCTACTTCGCCGACAGCAACCCGGCCGTGCAGCCCCAGCCGGTCGACACCGCCTCCTACTTCGACCTGACCACCGCCGATGTGGCCGGCACGATCCGCCGCAAGACCATCTCGACGCTGGAGGCCATGGGCATCCCGGTGGAGTACAGCCACCATGAAGACGCCCCCAGCCAGCACGAGATCGACCTGCGCTACACCGACGCCCTCACCATGGCCGACAACGTGATGACGTTCCGGTTGGTGGTCAAGGAGGTCGCCCACGAGCACGGCCTGCACGCCACGTTCATGCCCAAGCCGCTCGAGACGGTGCAGGGGTCGGGCATGCACTCGCACTTCTCGCTCTTCGAGGGCGACATCAACGCCTTCCACGACCCGGGCGACCCGTACGGATTGTCGAAGACGGCGCGAGGCTTCATCGCCGGCCTGTTGCATCACGCCCGCGAGATCAGCGCGGTGACCAACCAGTTCGTGAACTCCTACAAGCGGCTGGTCCAGGGTTTCGAGGCGCCCATCTACATCTCCTGGGCCCGCAACAACCGCTCCGTCGTGGTCAACGTGCCCCACATCAAGGCCGGCAACCCCGACGCCACCCGCGTCGAGTACCGGGCCCCGGATCCAGCCTGCAACCCGTACCTCGCCTTCTCGGTGGTGCTGGCCGCCGGCCTGCGGGGCATCAGCGAGGGTTACGAGCTGCCGGCCGAGACGACCGAGAACCTCTATGCCCTGACCTCGGCCGAGCGCAAGGCCGACGGCATCGGCTTGCTGCCCACGTCGTTGAACGAGGCCGTCGACATCATGGAGAAGTCCGACCTGGTGGCCGAGGCCCTCGGGGAGCACGTGTTCGAATGGTTCCTGCGCAACAAGCGCCAGGAATGGCGCGACTACAAGACCCACATCAGCCAATTCGAGCTCGACCGCTACTACCGGAACTTCTGATGGAACCGCTCCTCCTCTTCCCCGACCCTCCCCCACCGGAGCTGGCCCAGGCCCTCGACCTGGGCGGGTACCCCTGGAAGGCAGCCAACGACGAACTCGCGGCGCAGCGGGCCGAGCCGGATGAGGGCTGGGCCGGCGCCATCGTCTGTGCCGACAAGGATCCCGACGGGGCCTTCACCCTGTGCCGCGCCCTGCGCAAGCGCGACGCCCCACTCGAGCCGCTGCTCCTGCTGGTCTCCGGCACCCAGTTGGGCGACCTGGAGCTGCGCGACGAGCTGTTCGACGACTTCTGCCTGGCCCCGTTCCACCCCCGCGAGCTCGAAGCCCGCCTCAAGCACCTGTTCCATCGTTCCGGGCGGGGCAGCCGTCCCGAGTTGGTGGAATACGGCGAGCTGATGCTCAACCTGGAGACGTACCAGGCCGCCATCGAAGGCAAGCCGCTCGACCTCACCTACATGGAGTACGAGCTGCTGAAGTTCCTGGCATCGCACCCCGGCAAGGTCTTCACCCGCGAGACCCTGCTGTCGCGCGTGTGGGGCTACGAGTACTACGGCGGCGCCCGTACCGTCGACGTCCACATCCGGCGGCTGCGGGCCAAGTTGGGTGAACAGCACGCCAACCTGATCCAGACCGTGCGCTCCGTGGGTTACCGCTTCGGCCAGTCGCGCTGGGGAACCTGAATTCCGCGGTCGGAACGGGCGACGGGGGACTCGGGGCTTGCGGCGATCAGGTGTTGAGATCGATGAGTTCGCTGCCCTCGTGACGCCGTTCGGCGTCGGCCTTGAGGGAGGAACCCAGGATCATCGCCACGACGGCGCCGCCGATGAGGAACCCCACGGGGAGCACGATCAACAGGGCGATCACGACGAGGACGACACCTACCACGGCGCCATCATGCCTCGCCGGCACCGACACGCGTCAAGCACCCACCCAGGCCCACGCCTCGATCTCCACCAGGGCACCCACCGGGAGCTCGGCCACACCGACGGCCGAGCGGGCCGGGCGATGGTCACCGAAGCACTCGACGTAGATGGCGTTCATGAGTGCGTAGTCGTTCATGTGGCGCAGGAACACGGTGGTCTTCACCACGTCGGTCAGCGAGGCTCCGGCGGTTGCCAGCTGCGCCTCAAGGTTGGCGATCGCCTGGCGCAGTTCGCTCTCGAAGCCGTCGTTCACCAGAGCGCCGTCGCGAATGCCGACCTGGCCGGACACGACGAGCCAGTCGCCGGCCCGCACGATCGGGGTGTAGGGCCCGACGGGCTTTGCGGGCGTGGACTCGGTCATGTCAGGGGCCTCCTGGTGGGCAGGTCGGGGGGACAGCCTTGCGCTAACCACACCGTTGCCGCCACCGACGCGAACACGGCGTCGGACACCGGCAGCGGAGTGCCGTTGCCCGCAACGATCTCCACGTGGACCTCGGGCATGTCCACGGCACGCAGCACGCCGAACGAGCGGATGGTCAGGTCCAGTGGAACCCCCGCGGCGTCGACGGCCAACGCCTCGGAGGTGATCCAACTCAGCGCCATGTGAGCCGCGCCGGTGCAGTACGAGCGCAACACCACCTCGTCGAGAGGTTCGCCGGCATCGACCCGCACGTGGAGTGCCCCGCCGTCGATGCGGCTGTCGACCACGGCACCCTCGAGCGTGCGGATCTGCGTGGAGCCCGACAGCGCGGCCAGCAGCAGCCACGCCTCGGCCCAGCCCGCCGCCCGCAACGCCACTGAGGTGGGGGGGCCCGCCAGGGCGACCTCCTCCACGACCAGGCCGGGCGCCACCCTGGCCACCGCCTCGGCGATGCCCGGGGTACGGGCGACGCGCAGCACCCCGGTTCCGTCGGCGCGCACGCCTGCGGCCACCGGCGGGCGCTTCGGGCTCCGGCGCACCACGTCCTCGCGGGCCAGCACGACCCGCACGGCCCGCCCCTGCTCTGCGGCCAGTCGCGCCGCCACCGCTTCGACCTCGGCGCCGGCCTTGCCCCCGAAGGCCCCGCCGTTGCCGGCACTGGACGCCGGCGACCCGCCCGGCTCGCACCAGGACGCGTCGGTCTCCAGGTAGGCGGGCTCGACCCAGCAGGTCCGCAGGGTGAAGGCCCATTCACCCTCGGGCAGGTCCAGAGGGGGCACCGCCTCCGCCGTAGTGCGCCGGCCCTGCACCTTGCCGGCGACGCGCCGCGCCGCCGCCACCGACGAGCCCAACGCCCACCCGTCCCCGTCGGGTACCGCCACCAGCGCGCCCTCCGGAGCGGTGTCCTCGGCGAACCCGCCGCCCCCCAGGGCCACCTCCGGGCCCACGGATTGCGCCACTCCGCCCTCCAGGGCGGCGCGCTGGGCGGCGGCGTGCAGGTCACGGCCGCTGTCGGTGCTCGTGGCCGCGGCGCTGAGCAAGGCGCGGTCGGGATCGAAGTAGGCCTGCCAGGCATCCAGGACAGGGCGCCATCCGGTGCAACGGCAGAGGTGGGCGAGCAGAGCCCGGCCCGCCTTGTCGAGGTCGTCGGGTCCGGCGCCGTCGGCGGCGAGACCGGCAAAGCGCACGATGATCCCCGGCGTGCAGAAGCCGCACTGGCTGGCGCCGGTGGCGCAGAAGGCGTCGGCCCACCGGTCACGGTCCGCGAGGCCGGCGGCGGTGGTGACACTCCGTCCCGCCACCCGCCGTACCGGGGTCACGCAGGCCACCCGGGGCTGGCCGTCCACCAGAACCGTGCAGCACCCGCACTGGCCCTGCGGGCTGCAGCCGTCCTTCACGGACCGGCAGTGAAGCTGCTCGCGGAGCACCTCGAGCAGCGAGACGGACTCGTCGAGGACCACCACGGGCTCGCCGTCCACGGTCAAGGTCAGCACGGGATGACTGGGGGCCGGCACAGAGCGGAGGTTACGTTCATGCCCATGAGTGTCGCGATCAGTCGTCGCGGTCTGCTGGCCGGAGCGGGCGCATCTGCGCTGCTGGCAGCCTGTGGCGGTGGCGGCAGCAACGTCAGCAACGGGACCGGGCCTGCGGCATCCACGGGGAGCAGCGCGAGCACCAGCGGTGCCGCGTTGCCGGCCTACAACCTCATCGGCTTCTACGCCGCCGACGCGCTGCGAGCGGGATCACCCCAGCGTCTCACCGTGGGCATCGCCGATGCCGAAGGTGTGCTGTTGCGCAAGAAGTTGGCCACCGAACTCGTCTTCGACGTGGCCTTCGAGGGCCGGCCCACTGGCACCAAGGTGACCGCAACCGCTCACGACGCCGGGATCCCGCGGGCGTACTACCCGATCGTGTTCACGCCGGAGAAGGCCGGCAACTACACGCTGAGCACCAACCTCGGGGGCACGCCGCTGGAGACGTCGGTGAGCATCGGCACCGCCACGGCCGTGCCGGGGCCTGGTCAGAAGATGATCCCCTTCAACACACCGACGACGGCCAGCCACGCCGGGGTCGAGTTCCTGTGCAGCCGCGATCCGGCCTGCCCCCTGCACGACCTGACCCTCACCCAGGCGCTGGCCGCGAACAAGCCGGTGGTCTTTCTCATCGCCACGCCGCGTTTCTGTCAGACCGCCATCTGCGGGCCGGTCCTGGACGTGCTCCTGGAAGTACGTCGATCGTTTCCGGACATCCTCTTCGTCCACAGCGAGGTGTACCCGAGCACGGCGGCAGCCGGCACCGGAGACACGCTTCCCGTGGTCGGCGCCTACCATCTGACCTTCGAGCCGGTCGCGTTCCTGGCCAACGCCAGGGGTGACATCCAGCATCGTCTGGACACGGTCTTCGATCGGGTAGAACTCTCCGACGCCATCAAAGGCCTCGGAGGCTGACCAAAACGGAGGTGGTGCGGACGATCATGGACGACGTCGAGGACCACGAGA